>JAFDAW010000035.1 GCA_019313605.1 Deltaproteobacteria bacterium | reverse complement strand
ACTCGCTGCCGCCGAGCTCCTCGCGGCTCTCGCCGAGCAGAACGATCGACAGGCCCGGCTGCGGGAAGTGCGAAACCGCGTGGCGCTCCCAGTTCTCGAGCAGCCCGACGATCCCGATCGTCGGCGTCGGGTAGATCGCGCGCCCCGACGTCTCGTTGTAGAACGAGACATTGCCCGAAACCACGGGCGTCTCGAGTGCTACGGCGGCTTCGGAGATTCCGCGGATCGCCTCGGCGAATTCCCACATGATCTCCGGTCGCTCGGGGCTGCCGAAATTCAGGCAATTCGTCAGCGCGAGCGGGCGGGCCCCAGTGCAGGCGACATTGCGGGCAGCCTCGGCGACGGCGGCCATCGCGCCCACGTGCGGATCGAGCCAACACCAGCGCGGGTTGCAGTCGAGCGACATCGCGAGCCCCTTCGCGGTTGGCTCGCCGTCTCGGTCGCGAACGCGAACCAACGCCGCGTCGCCACCGGGCCGGATCACCGTATCGCCCTGCACGAGTTGATCGTACTGGCGGTAGATCCACTCCTTCGATCCGAGGTTCGGCGAGCCGAGCAATTCGCACAGCGCCGCCTCGAAATCCTCTTCGGGCGCAATCGAGGCGAGGTCGAGTTTCTGTCGTTCGCCGAGGTCCGCGGGGCGCACGACAGGGCGATCGAGTTCGGGGGAACTCTTCGCTACGGGATCAACCGGAATATCGACGACCGTCTCGCCCTTCCATTGGATGCGCATTCGCCCGTCGTCGGTCACGCGTCCGACCACCGCGACGTCGAGATCCCAGCGCCGGAAGATCTCGGCCACTTCTTCTTCGCGCCCCGCCTGGGCGACCAGCAGCATGCGCTCCTGGCTCTCGGACAGCAGCAACTCGTAGGGGATCATGCCGGTCTCGCGCTGCGGGACCACGTCGAGATCCAGTGCGATCCCGGTACCCGACAGGCTCGCCATCTCGAAAGACGAACAAGTGAGGCCCGCCGCGCCCATGTCCTGGATCCCCACCACCGCATCCGTCGACATCAACTCGAGACAGGCCTCGATCAGACACTTTTCGGTGAATGGATCTCCGACCTGCACGGTCGGAAGCTTGGCCTCACTCTCGGCGTCGAACTCCGCCGACGCGAGCAGGCTCGCACCGTGGATTCCGTCGCGCCCGGTCTTGCTGCCGACGTACATGACGGGGTTGCCCACGCCCGACGCGCGCGCGAGGAAGATCTTGTCGGTCTCGATGATGCCCAGGTTGAACGCGTTGACGAGGATGTTGCCCGCGTAGCACGCGTGAAACTGGGTCTCTCCACCGACGGTGGCGACGCCGACGGCATTGCCGTAGCTCCCGACGCCCTCGACGACGCCGGCCAACAGATATTGGTGCAGCGGCTGGTCGAGCGGGCCGAGGCGCAGCGAGTCGAGGTTTGCGACTGGTCGCGCACCCATCGTGAACACGTCGCGGAGAATCCCACCCACGCCCGTTGCCGCCCCCTGCACGGGCGCGATGAACGAGGGGTGGTTGTGACTCTCGATCTTGAAGACGGCGGCCAGGCCGCCCCCGATGTCGACGACGCCGGCATTTTCGCCCGGCCCGTGGAGGACGCACTCCCCCTCGGTCGGCAGTGTCTTCAGATATTTCTTGCTCGATTTGTACGAGCAGTGTTCGGACCACATCACGGAGAAGATCCCGAGCTCCGGAAAGCTCGGAGTCCGGCCGAGGATTTCAACGATGCGCGCGTACTCTTCGTCGGTGAGCCCGTGTTCGCGCGAAAGTGCGAGATCGACGACGGGCTCCTTGTAGTCACTCATCGCCCGGCCCCCGCAGCGCGAACCGCATCGACGAGCGAGCCGAGCAGAAAGAGACCATCGGTTCCGCCAATCGCGGCTTCGACCGCATGCTCGGGATGGGGCATCAAGCCAAATACATTGCCGCGCTCATTGGTGATCCCCGCGATGTTCGCCACCGAGCCGTTTGGGTTCGAAGCCTCGTCGACGGCCCCGTTCTCGTCGCAATAGCGCAGCACGACCTGACCATTCGCCTCGAGGCGCGCCAACTCCTGCGGCGCCGCGAAATAGGCGCCCTCGCCATTCTTGATCGGGATGCGCAACACCTGCCCGGCAGACGTGCGAGAGGTGAACGTCGGATGCGCGCCCTCGACGCGCAGATCGACGAACTCGCAGCCGAAGTGCAGGTTTTGGTTGCGCAGCAGCGCACCCGGCAGCAGGCCGGTCTCGCAAAGGACCTGAAAGCCGTTGCAGACCCCGAGCACGGGACCGCCCGCTTCCGCAAAGCGTCTGACGGCGGCCATCACGGGCGAGTACTGGGCCATCGCCCCACAGCGCAGGTAGTCGCCGTAGGAAAAGCCCCCGGGCAATACGACGGCGCGGGTCTGCGGCGGGAGCTCCGGCTCCTTGTGCCAGACCAGCTGCGCGCTCGCCTTCAAGACGCTGTCGAAGGCAAACCGCATGTCGCGGTCGTCGAGCGAACCTGGAAATTGGATTACCGAAAACAGCTGAAACCTCGGGGGCGGTACCAGCCTCGACTTCGTGCCAGCACCCTGGAATTGCTCATCTTCTTACGGGAACGAGAGCGAGTTTACCGACGCGAGCCGCTCGGAACAAGCCGAGCGCGGCCACGAAATGCGCCGATTCCCTCGGAATGATGCGATTCGTCATTGCTCGCGACCCCATCCAGGCGTTATATGAAGATGGAGCATGGCGCCGCACAATCCGGCGCAGGGGAGGAACCGTGGGCATCGATTTCGAGCTTCTGAGGGACCAATGTGAGCGCACCCTGGCCGAGACGCAGTTCTCGGGCCTCGGCACGCGCGTGGCCGGCAAGGTGCGCGACAACTACATCACTGGCGAACACCGTTATCTCGTAGCGACCGACCGGGTGAGCTGTTTCGACGTGGTCGTCAGCACCCTGCCCTTCAAGGGGCAAATCCTCAACCAGCTCGCGGCATTCTGGTTCGAGAAGACCCGTGATATCGCCCGCAATCACCTCATCGAGGTGCCGGACCCCAACGTCTCGAAGGTGCTCGAGTGCAAGACGCTGCCCGTCGAGTTCGTCTACCGCGCCTACCTGACAGGCTCGAGTTCGACCTCGATCTGGACCGCCTACGACCGCGGCGATCGCGAGTACTGCGGCCACGTGCTCGAGGACGGGATGCGCAAGCACGATCTGCTACCCGAGCCGCTGCTCACCCCGACCACCAAGGCCGAACTCGGCGCCCACGACGAGCTGATCTCGCGCGAAGCGCTGATCGAGAGCGGGCAGATCAGTGCCGAACTCTACGACAAGGCGGCCACGATCGGCTCTGCGCTATTCGCCGAGGGGCGAAAATGGGCGGATTCTCGCGGCTTGATCCTCGTCGACACGAAGTACGAAATGGGGCTCGACGCGGACGGCGAGATCGTCGTGATCGACGAGATCCACACCCCCGATTCTTCCCGCTACTGGCACCGCGACAGTTACGAACGGGCGCTCGAACAGGGCGAGGATCCCACGCAACTCGACAAGGAGTACCTGCGGGTCTGGCTCGGCGATCAGGGCTACAAGGGAGACGGCCAGTGCCCCGAAATCCCGGTCGACGTGCGCTGCGAGGCGACTCGCCGCTACATCGAGGCCTTCGAGCAGATCACGGGCGCTGCGTTCGAGCCGAACACCGATCCGATCCAGGAGCGAATCCGCCGCAACCTCGGGATCGACTGAGCGGCGCGCCTACGCGACGGCGGAGCGCGAAGCGCCGCACGGCTCCAGCGTGGAGCGGTGCGGCGCCGCGAATTCCGATCAGGACATGATCGGTATCAGTTTCAGTTCGACGCGGCGATTGCGCTCGCGCCCAGCCGGGGTGTTGTTATCTCCGACGGGATAGCGCTCGCCAAATCCCTTCGTCCACACCCGGCCCGAAGCGACACCCTGTGACGAGAAGTAGGCTCCCACGCTGCCGGCCCGGCGCTCCGAGAGTTCCTGGTTGTATTGATCGGATCCCGTGCTGTCCGTGAAGCCCGCGACCTCGATGTTCGTCTTGTCGAATTCCTTCACCACGAGCACGACCGAGTTCAACACGTCGTAGAAATCCGAGCGGATGTCGGACTGATCGACCTTGAAGGTGATGTTGCCGGGCATGTTCAGGATCAGGTTGTCTCCGTCGCGCGTGACACTCACACCCGTGCCCTGTAGCTGCTCTCGGAGTTTGGATTCCTGGTGATCCATGTAGGCTCCGACCGCTCCACCCGCGAGCACACCCGCGGCCGCACCGATCCCCGCGCGCTTTCCGCGGTCGCCGCCAGAAGCCGCGCCGATCGCCGCGCCTGTCGCACCGCCAATCATTGCACCTGTCGCGGCCTTGCTCATCTTTTTCTCACCGGTATACGGGTCGGTGACACAAGCGGTGAGCAGACAAAGGCCCGCCGCTAGCACGGCAGCCTGAAAACCGTAGATATCGCGCATACTGACCTCCCCCCCGGGATTCGAGTGAGCCGAGAGCATACCAGAAACATCACCAACGGAGAGAAGCGCAGTGACGGGGGAGTCACCTCGTTGTCGATCGCGGCGATCGTCAGTGTCGGGTTGCACCGCTCGAATCGCCCAAGCCCGAAGCGCGTTCGATCTCGAACTGATGAACCTCGAGAGCGGGCTCCGAGATTTCGGATCCGGAATGAATCTGCATCTGCGCGCGTGGCAACTCGATACTCAACCCGCTTCCGTCCAGGCGCGTTACGACCAGGTAGTTCCCGAGCCCGCTTAGAGGCTCGACGGTCGAGTAGCTGTAGCGGAAGTGGAAGCGATCGCCGGGCCGCAGATCGGGAATCATCTCCCCAAAGAAATTCGTCTCGTCCACCTTCAATGCGTGTTTCACTTCGATCCGGCCCGCTTCGCCGAGCAGCTCGACTTCGAGATCTACGTCGATGCGAGAATTCGCAGGGACCGACAGATACTGCCCTCCGAAGACCCACTGCAGATCGTCGACATCGTCGCGAATCTGGAACGCAGGCCCATCGATCAAGCGCAAGTTACGCGCGGCGCTCGACGCAACCTCCACGTCGGCCTTCGACCGGGATCCAGAGATGCGCAGGCTCTCGGCCACAGATCTGCGCAACGAGCTGAGGTCGCCTGCAGAGGCCGCGTACGATGGGCGAACGCCGCGCTTGAACAGGCGCTGTTCGTCCGTAGCCGCGCGCACACAGCGCTCCAGATCCTCACCGCAGAGCAACAGCTGGCCGTCTGCAGCCAGGCCGCCCACCCGATTGAAGTAGGTGTTCCCAAATACCAGTGCACGCGGATTCGCATAACGCCGAAACACGCTGCGCCCCGAGAATCCGTGCGCGTAGTCGGCGAGACCGAGCCAGTCCAACGTCGACAGTGCGATGTCGAATTGCGCCTGCGGGGTGTCGACGCCCAACTGCGCGCCTCCGGGCAACATCGCGATCAAAAAGCCCCAGCTCTGACTGAGTCGAGTCTGCATGTCGCCCGCCTTTCCGCGCAGGCCCTGAGATTCATCGGAGGTCAGTAGCACCAGCGTGTCGTCGAGAACGCCCCTCGCCTCGAGCTCGGCGACAAATTCGCCGATCGCCCCATCGAGATATTGAAACGCGCGCTGCCTGCGATCCCACTTGGCGTCCTGCAAGAATGTTGCGGGGACGTTCTGGGGGTGATGGGTGCCGGCCGTGAGCAACGTGAGGAACCAGGGGCGCTCCTCCCCACGCAGCTCCTCGATCATGCGCAAGCTCTGTTGCAGAAAGGTTCGATCGTCCACGCCCCACTTGCTGCGCGAATAGGCGTCTTCGAAATACGCATCGCCGATCGATCGTTCGAAACCGATCTTCGGCATGAACCTGTCCTTCAGCATGAACGTCATGGGTGCGGCCTGCAGGTAGACGGTCGCGTAGCCGGCCTCTGCGAGCGCGGCCGGAAGGCAGCGCTTGCCACCGTGCGGGTCGGAGCGCGCGGCCAGTTCCGACATCTTGGCCTCTGCAGAAACGAGCCGTGGGAGATCGCCGCAGAGCAGTGCGTACTCGCCGCGGTTCGTCTGGCGCTGCTGCGCGATGAAACTCGTAAACACGACGTGGTCGCGCGCGACGCGGCTGAGTTCGGACATCGAGATTCCGACCGGAAGGCGCTCGTTGGCGGCTGCGATCGGCTCGATGTAGGCACCCGAGACGCCCTCGAGGATCACGAGCAGCACATTGGTCTTCGCATCACCAAATCCAACCACGGGCTCGCCGTCGAGGTCTGGCACGAACTCTTCATCGAGGTCTGGCGCGGATTCTCCGTGCATCGACGGCTCGATGGAATCGCGAACGGGAATGCCTCGAGTCAACCACGTGATGTTTTGTGTCACGAAGTGGGTCTGGCGCCATCCGAGCGTCTCGGGAGATTCGGTCCACAATGCCAGCGCCGTCACCGCCAGCGCGCAGGGGATCACGAGGGTTGGCAGCCGCACACGTGCACCCGGGCGCAGAGCCGCCCAGCCGAGACCCAGTGTCGCGAGCAACGCGCCGGCCAGCAGCCAGGGCTGAGTGGCGGCGAGCGCCGATCCGCGCAGAAAGGTGGCGTCGGTGAGGTAGCCCGCGTAGCGGAGCGCCATGTTTGCGCCGTTTGCACGCACGTGCTCGTAGTTGCCGTAGCTGAGCAATACCCAGAGCAGCAGCAAGCCAACACCCAGCCAGCCGCGCAAACGCGCAAACATGCCGGCCACGGCGGCAACAGCGAGCGCTGCGGCCGCGTCAGAGAGCAGACCGCGCAGGTCGCCCGTGCCCGGCGCCAACTCCTGCCCGAAAAGCAGAATCGCTCGTAGGCCGACCGGAACCAGCAGTGCGGCGCATCCGAGGAGCACGAGACGGACGGCGCCCGCTTCCTCGCCCAACGCATCAGCGCGCGAGCGGACTTTGATGGACGTGGGCCGGAGTTTTCGCTGCGCGGACATCCACTCCTCGACGGGCGCTCGTGGACGGGTACCGGTGCTCACGAAGCGCAGTGGGCGTAAACGATAGCCCGAATGGAACGAGTCGCGCGCCCGCGCTGCGCGCCTATTCTCTACGCTCAGCTGGATCGAACGGCAGGCTGCTTCCGATGGCGATGGGCGAGAAATCCGATCGTAGGTGGATCATCGAATGAGGTGGATTCAAGCGTGAGCGACCGGAAAACCGACGACCGCTTCCGCCCCGCGTGGTGGCTGTCGAGCGGCCACCTTCAAACGATCTGGCCGGTTCTCTGCCGTCGACGCATTCGGCTCGAAACCCGTCGAGAGCGCGTGGAGCTTCCCGACGGTGATTTTCTCGATGTCGATTGGATCGGTCGCGAAGGCCCGATCGTGATCGTGCTTCACGGCCTGCAGGGCTCGGCCGAATCCAATTACGCGCGGGGGTTGTTGCGCGAGATCGAAGCCCGCGGCTGGCGTGGCGCGCTGATGCACTTTCGCGGCTGCTCGGGTGAAGCCAACCGCCTGCCCCGCTCCTATCACTCCGGCGAGACGACGGACGTCGATTGGTTTGCGCGCGAATTGCGCCGCCGCGAACCCGAGACACCGCTGGCCGCAGTCGCCTACTCGCTCGGGGGCAACGTGCTGCTCAAGTGGCTCGGAGAATCCCGAACCGGCAACCCGCTGCAGGCGGCCGTCGCCGTCTCGATCCCCTTCGAACTCGGCGCGGCTGCGGATTCAATGGAAGTGGGGTTGTCGAGGATCTATCAGTGGTATCTGGTGCGAAGACTCAAGCAAGCCGTATACGCCAAGATGGCCAACGGTTCGTTCGAACTTCCCCTGACGGGAGCAGAGCTCGACCGCCTCCGCACCTTCCGCGAGTTCGACGAAGCCGTCACCGCACCGGTTCACGGATTCCCAAGCGCGCAGGACTACTACAAGCGCTGCAGCAGCCGTCAATTCGTCGACCGCATCGAAACGCCGACCCTCGTACTCCACTCCGCGGATGATCCCCTGATGCATTCTGGGGTCATCCCGGGGCCCGAAGAGCGATCTGCGCATGTCGAATTCGAGGTCAGCCCGAGCGGAGGCCACGTGGGTTTCGTCTCGGGAGCCTGGCCGTGGTCCGTGCGCTACTGGCTCGAAGATCGAATCCCCGATTTTCTCGAGGCGCACATCTAGCGCTTCGATCCAGGATCGCCGTGCGGGTCGGCGACCGCCTCCAATGCCGACTCCGCGACCCAGGCGTCGCGGCCGTTGGCGAGGCGGATTCGGATCCACGGCGAGCGGCGCTCGAGGATGCGGACCTCGACACCCCCCGGCAGCGGCGCCGGCAAGGTGCTCGGCGCGAGCGCCGAGTCTGCCGCCCGGGCCACGGCCTCGTCCGCGATCACGACCGCATCATCGAGCCGTGCACCGCCGACGTCGACGGCGACCGAAGCGATCAACGCGGCCCAGACCAGCGCGGGAAGGCTCGCCGCCGTGCGCAGCGCCGATTGGCCGAAGCGGATCGCCGCGGCCAGCAGGAGCGCGCCAATCGCGAAGGTGATCGCCGCGCCCAACGCGCGGTCGGAGCGCGCCAGGGTCTTGTGCCAGAAGAAGAAACTGTCGAGCAGGCCACCCGCTTCGGGTTTCGGCACCCACTCGGGCAACAGCGTGCGGACGTACTCGAGATTCTGCACCGCGCGAGGGTGATCGGGATCGATCGCGAGTGCCCGACGGTAGGCGAGCACGGCAGCTCCGAGGTGTTCGGCCTGGAGCGCGGCATTTCCGAGATTCGTGTAGAGCTCGGGATTAGAAGCGCCGCCGTCGGCGGTCCGAGAGAACAGTCGCTCCGCTTTTCGGAATCCCTCGAGGCGCGAATCGCGTTCGGAAGTATCGAGAGCGGCTCGATAGCTCGCAATCGCTTCCTCAATCTGCGCGGCTTCCGGTTGTTGTGCCACAGCTGAAGCCGCCCAAAGTGCGATTGCCACCGCGAAAATCCAACCCGCAACCCTCACGATTCGGACTCCATCATGCCTTGGGCGAGCTCGAGCGCACGCTGTTGAAATGCAGCGTCAATCGGCGCGGGGTCGCGATCCGCGGCGGGCGCGTAACTCCGTGCATCACATTCACCGATCAGCGCGTCGATCTCCGGGCACCGAACGCCCGGGGTCTCCGCGAGCAGCGAGCGCATCGCCCGCGCAATTTCTGCGGCGGCCTCGGGGGCCGGAAGATTCGACGCGTCGCGTATTCTGCGCAGTCCGCTTTCGACGCGACGCCGGCGCGCGACGATCGCGGGGTCCACATTTCGACGGCGCCGATCGAATTGCGCGAGCACGAGGAGCAAGACAGAGCCCGCATAGAGGCCCGCGAGTGCCCAACCGTTGCGGCTGCCGGCCGAAGCATCGCGAAGCAGGAGATCCGCGTTGCGTTCGATCGCAAGATCGGCGCCCGTCAAGACCAGCGATCCGGCCCGCGAAGGCGCGCGTGCGGTGCGTTCTTCGAGATCCGAGGCGGGACTCTCGAGCACGCGTTCAGCACTCTGGACGTCGGCCGCACCGATCATCTGCGCATCACCGACCGAGAGCGCGATCGGGCGCGACGTCGCGCTTTGAAACTGCTCCGCGGTCGGATCGAACCACGAGTACTCCAACGCCGGGATCTCGTTGACGTCGGGATCCATCACCCGGACCATCGCCGTGAAGCGTTTGACGCCGTCCTCGAAGCGCCCCGGGATTTCGCCATCGGCAACCCGGAACGAATCCGGCGGCAGCAACCCCTCAGCGTCGAGGCGCGGCAGCGCGGCGGTCTCGAGATTGCCGTCGCCCCGCAATTCGAAATGGAGCGCAATCGGTTCACCCACCTTCACGACGGTTCGATCCGCGGATACCGCCAGCGAAAAGCCGGAGCCCACGGCGCCCGCAAAACTTTCCGGGGTGCGATCGGCGGGAATCTGTTTCACGGAGAGGCGGCGCGTGCGGTCCGACGATCGCCATTTGCGAATCTGCGTGGGCCTGCGGCCTCCGAAGAGATCCCGCCGGAAGCGCACGCCCTCCTCCACATCGAGCGTTGCAGGCGGAATCTCGAGGCTTCCCGCGCGCAGCGGAACCGCGATTCGCCGAACCTCGACGATCAGGTAGGTGTCACCGCCTCGCTTCTCTTCGCGGGCGGATCCCATCACCGCAAGCGGGCCGTTCGGGGTCTGGATCTCGATTTTCGTCGTGCCGGCCGCGTCCGGTGGTTCCAGAAATTGGAACGTCTCGGTCAATGCAAAGAACGGAACATGCAGCGAATACTGATGCAGGTTTTCCCTGAGCCGGCCCGTCAACCGGAATCGGAGCGCAATCGGGACGCGTTCACCGACATACACGGGTGTATCCTGGAAGTCCAGCTCGACCGTCATCTGGTCGCTCGACGGAAGTGTCTCGAGATCCAGGCGAAGCGAACGACTGGTCACGCTCGCGCTCCCCTGCGTAACCGCAAACGGACCGATTTCGATCGGCCCGGGTTCAGCGACCTGGAGTTGATAAACGAAAGTGAACGTCACCTCTTTGGTTCGCCGCATCTGACCGTTTACGATCGAGATCGAGGTGCTCACGCTCGGGTGCACACCGGCCGCGATCAGTTTCCCGCGCGGCGGCGAGGCGACCACCACAGAGAGTGCGGGGTCTTCTTCGAACCCCTGCACGACGACGTGGACCTCGACCGGCTCGCCCGCGTAGTGGGGCGCGGCCGTGGTCTGGACGCTGACGGTCTGGGCCGCAGCCGCGGCAGCCGCGACCCACACCAGCAGGAACAAACAGGCGGCCCTCACCAATCCCTCTCCACCGTGTCGTAGCCTTCGGTTCCGCGCTGTTCGCGATCGCGCCGCCGCTGCGCCTCGCGATCGCGAACGGCTTGCAGCAGTTGAGCGGGATCGGCGGGTGCGGCCTGCGGCTCCGGTTCACCTTCCGGCTTCTGCTCGCCGCCCGATGGTTCGGACTCGGAATCCTGCTGCTCGGAAGAATCGGGCTCACCCTCGGGCTCCCGATCTTCCGGAGGGACGAGTAGCGCGAGCGCTTGCTCGAGTTCTGCGATCGAGGCCGCCTGTCGCTCCTGGGTCGATTCCAGGTTCGGCGGATCCTCGGCGAGCTTCTCCGTTGCACCTTCCATCTCTACCTGGGCGAGCAGAACGTGTTCGCCGGCTTCCCGCAGGCGCCTGCTCGTTTCCGCAGAGTCTGCCTCTTCGTCGACCACACCACCCGTCTGATTCGATTGTTCGGCGAGCGCGTCTGCGATGGCTCCTGTTCGGGCCGCGAGCGCCTCCTGGCGTGGAGCCAGCGGTCCGATCCGCGCGGCCGCATCATCGGAGCCGGCCGCGCTGAGCGCCGCCGCATCGCGAGTCTCGTCCGCGAGATCGAGTTGCTGCTGCGCGGCATCGCGGAGTTCTTCGACGATCGAGAAGAAGAGCCGGCGCAGCGCCTCCAGGTGTTCGATCGCCGTGCGACTCGCTTCGTGCCCCTCGGACCACTTGACGGTTCCGCTCTCGGCCAGCTCAATCTCGACGTCGTCCATGCGGGCGAGTGCGAGCGTGAGAAGCTGCCCCGCCAGTTGGAACCGCTGCTGCTGGATCTCGGCGGCTTCTTCGTCGGGCATGCTGCCGTCGGGTTGCGGTGTCGGCGGTGCGTTCGCGGCTGCTTCGAGTTTGTCCGCGAGTCGCTCGGCGCGCGTGACATTGTGTTTCTGCAGTTCGCGGATAGCCGGCAGATATTCCTTTCGCGCGGTCTCCGCCTCATCGCCCTCGGCACCGAGCACCTGTTCGATCCGCCGCTCATCCGAATAGGTCAGCTCGATCAAACCGCGAAGATCCAGGAACCACTCGCGCGCTTCGGAAAGCGCTGTGAGCGCCTCGCGTTGGTGGGGCAGCGCATCCGCCGGAGAATCGGCATCCAGCGCGTTCGCGGCCTCGGTCAGGCTGGTTGTAGAGTCGGCTACCAGGGGTTCGGCATTCGTCACAGCGTCGAACAGGTCCTGTTGCTCCGGGCTCGGCGCCGAGCCCTGTTCGAGCGCGGCGAGCAATCGCTGATCGAGTTCGGCCGCCCGGTCCGCCGCATAGCGCTGATCGTCTCGCAACGATTCAGCGGTCAGCCAGGCGGGAACTTCGACAGCTGCGTCCAGCCCGGGAAGTTCTCGCCGAGAACTAGCGAGGGCCGCCGTGCCTGTGGCGGTCTCCGCGACGTCGCGAAGCAGCGCATCGATCACAGCCGCCGGATCGCGCAATTGATCGAGCGCGCGCTTGAGTTCGGCGAGTGCCGCGGAGCCGCGCCGGTAGGCGCGCTCTCCCTGACGTTGACGAAGTTGCCGCCGCGTCTGCCCCATTCGCTCGCGTGCGAGGTGGAGATAGTGGAGCACCCCTTCGAGCTGGGCGGCGCGCATTTGATCCTCAGGTGTTCGCTCCTCCTCCGGGCGACCCGCGATCCCCTGACTCTCCGCATCGATCGCACCGGCAAGCCGATCCGCGTCGCCTAGCAACGCGCGCTGATCGGTCGCGTGCGAACGGAACTCCCTACGCAGAAGTTCCGAAGCCGACGCCTCAGACTCCTCCGACAGCTGCGCCTGCAGGGCCGCCAGCGCCGCAACCATTTCGCGCTGACGCTCTGCGAGTTCCTGCAACTCGGCGTCGACACCCTTGGCGTTGCTCTGGGCGATCCGATCCGCCAGCAGCAGTGCGCTGCGCAAAACGACGTCGAGGTTGACGCGAGAATCTTCGTGCTCGGGGCGTTGCTGGATGGCATCGCGGAACCAATCCGCTGCGATATAGAGCGCGCGGAGCGCTTCTTCGGGAGAATCGGCTTCCAACGTCGACGCCAGCATCGCCGAGGCGATCCCGAGATCGTAGGCGGCCCGAAAGCGCAGCTCACCATCATCGCCTGCCTCTCGTCGAGCGCTCTCGAACTGCCGGATCGCCTCTTCGGCATTTCCGGCTTCGAGCGCTACCACGCCGAGATTGAAGATCTCGCGCGGATCAACGGGCTCCGCCGGCAGATCGGCTTCAGCGGGGCGCCCATCCCCACCGCCCACCTCATCGCCGTTCGATTCTTGAATCATCTGCAATGCATCATCGCCCGCCGGCTCATCGGCGCTCTGGGCCCAGGCCGGCGGCGGAGGGATTGCGAGGGCCAGCCATAGAGCGAGAGCCGCACCCACACCGGCCGGCGCACCGGAGAGCGCGGCACTCGAGACGAGAAACACCAGACCGAGCAACACCGCCCACTGGTAGCCCTCGTCGCGCACGGTCTTCCCGCGCGGATCGAGTTGGCCCACCATGCGCGGCTCGATGTGTTGCCGGTAGATCGATTCCAGATCGAGCACCCCGGTCCCAGCCGGCACATAGGCGCCGCCCGTGGCGAGCGCAAGGTCGCGGAGAAGTTCCCCATCGAGGCGGCTTCGAACCGCGCGACCGTCCGCGTCGCGCAGCAATTCGCGCGCTCCGGTGCGGGGATCCGTCGTGTAGATCTCGCTTCCGAGTTCATCGCCGAAACCGATCGCGATGATCACGATCCCAGCCTCCGCGGCGGCCTTCGCGGCGTCGAGCGGAAACGAATCCTGATCGCCACCGTCGGTGATCAGCAGGATCACGCGAGACGCTTCCTGAGCGGGGCCGAAACCCTGGGTGGCCTTTCGAATCGGTTCTTCGAGACGCGTCCCGCCCCGCGTCACGCTGTGGGGCCCGGTGCCTTCGAGCACGAGCCGGAGAAAGCTGAAGTCAGGAGTCATCGGCGCGAGCACCGTGGCGCGCCCCGCAAACGCGATCAGTCCGACCTGATCGCCGTCGAGGTAGGCGAGCAGATCGACGATCTCGGCCTTGGCGCGCTCGAGCCGGCTCGGCGCCACGTCTTCCGCGAGCATCGACTTCGAAACGTCGAGGGCAATCATGATCTCGGCTCCAACGCGAGGCGCCGCAACGTGCCGGATCCCGAGTTGAGGACGCATCAGCGCGAACACCAGGCAAGCAGCAGACAGTCCCAGCAGGACGATCCGCATTCGCCGCCGCAGCGAACTCGGGCGCCCCACCAGTCGACGCTGAAGCGTGTTGGAGATCAACTGATCGAGTGCACCGGCACCGCGCAGATCGAACCAGAAGAGCAGCACGACGAACGCCAGCACACCCCAGAGCGCATGGACCCACTGCGGCTCCGCGAAGCGGAATTCGCTCACGGCA
>JAFDAW010000258.1 GCA_019313605.1 Deltaproteobacteria bacterium | reverse complement strand
CGCGTCAACAGCCCGGCGGTTTCGCGTCAACAGCCCGGCGGTTTCGCATCAACAGCCCGGCGGTTTCGTGTCAACAGCCCGGCGGTTTCGTGTCAAAGGCTCGGTGGGCTGCACGCGCTCACGACTTCGCACTCCTCAGAACTCACATTTCGAAATCGATGTGGGCGTGAACTGTCGAAATAGTACGCGTCCCCCGGGCCGAGTACGTGGCGCTCGCCGTCGACGGTAAGTTCCAGCCGACCGCGGATGACGACACCGCCCTCCTCTCCCTTGTGGTGCAGCGTGACCTTGCCGGTGTCTGCTCCCGGCGCGTAGCGCTCGTGGAGAATCTGCATGCTCCGGTCCGCGAGTTCGCTTCCCACCTGCCAATAGGAAATCTTGCCGCGCCCGATCTCCACCAGTTCGGATTCGCGGTAGACGACGCGCTCCGATTCGGAGGCTTCGGTGGCGAAGAATGCGGAGAGGTCCATCTGGATACCGTCAAGAATGCGCTTGAGGACCGCGACCGAAGGGTTCAACTTGCCCGACTCGATCAGCGAGATCGTCGCGTTGCTGATGGAACTGCGCTTCGCGAGTGCGCGCTGCGAAAGCCCGCTTCGCTCGCGGGCTTCGCGCAATCGAGAACCGACTTCGATCGGCATGAGGCGCTCCGTTGAGGCGTTGATTATTCATAATAATTTATCCAGTGATGTCTTTAAAATCAATTACTTATACGATCAAGAGAAAAATGAATGTTGATCTACGTAAACAGACCCAGGCTCAATCTCACTCCGGGAGCCGAGTTGACAAGCCCGCCTTCTATTGGTTGCATCGGCGCGGCTGATCGCCCAGCACGACTGGGGCGGGCCTCAATCGCGTAGGAGAGCGAGATGAAAGTCGGCGTATTGCGTGAGGTGAAATCCGACGAATACCGCGTCGGTCTGCTGCCCGTGGGCGCTGAACTTCTCGTGCGCGATGGGCACACGGTGTTTGTGGAAACGGCCGCCGGCGAGGGGACGGGTTTCGAAAACGACCGTTACCTGGAGGTCGGGGCGAAAATCGCCGAGACCGCTGAGGAAGTCTGGGGCGAATCCGAACTCATCGTCAAGGTCAAGGAGCCGCAGCCGACCGAGATCCCGCTGATGCGCAAGGGGCAGGATGTCTTCACCTACTTCCACTTCGCGGCCGACGAGGCGCTGACGCGCGGTTGCCTCGAACAGGGAATCACGGCGATCGCCTACGAGACCCTCGAGGGCCGTACCGAACACGGACGACCCACACTGCCTCTACTCACGCCGATGAGTGAGGTGGCTGGAAGGCTCTCGATTCAGGAAGGCGCGAAGTACCTCGAACGGCCCCAGCAGGGGCGCGGTGTTCTGCTCGGCGGCGTGCCCGGTGTCGAGCCCGGCGAGGTCTTGATCATTGGAGGTGGCGTGGTGGGCACCAACGCCGCGCTGATGGCTGCGGGGCTCGGCGCCTATGTGACCATCATGGATCTCGATCTCGACCGCCTCCGCCATCTGTCGGAAATCATGCCGTCCAATGTCACCACCATCTACTCTGATCCCCACGCGATTCGCGATGGGCTGGTCCGAGCCGATCTCGTCGTCGGCGCCGTGTTGATCCCGGGCGCGAAGGCGCCGCACCTGATCAACCGGAGCGACCTGTCGAAGATGAAGCGCGGCTCGGTGATCGTCGACGTCGCGGTGGACCAGGGTGGATGCGTGGAGACGACGCACGCCACCACGCACGCGGAACCGACCTACGTAGTCGATGGAGTCGTCCACTACTGCGTGGCCAACATGCCCGGTGCGGTGAGCCGCACGAGTACCCAGGCGCTCACGAACGCGACGCTGCCGTGGGTATTGCGGCTGGCCAACGAGGGTTCGGATCGGTTGGCTGCGGCTGACGAAGGATTCCGCCTGGCGGTCAACACGCGAGATGGCCAGCTGCTGACCCAAGCAGTCGGCGAAGCCCACGGGATCGAAGTCTCCAGCTTCCCCAGCTAGGAGCGTGATCCCAGAATGGGATCGCGCGACGACGCGTAAGCTTTGGCCGAAGGCCAACGCGCAGCTAGCTTCGACCCCGCGTCGCGCTAGAGGCCGCGTGCGGTATCGGCGAGCACCGTCTCAAGTGTTTCGAGCACGCGCGCGCACTCTTCCTCGGTGATGACCAGCGGCGGCTGGAGCCTCACGACGTTGCCGAGCGATCCCCCGACGCCGACGAGGATGCCGGCTTCGCGGCAGAGACGGCGCACTTCTCCAGCTTCGGCCGCGGCGGGCGTCTTGTCGGCATCCTTCACGAGTTCGATACCGATCATCAATCCCTTGCCGCGAACGTCGCCGATGAGCTTGTTGTTCGCCTTGATCTTCTCGAGCCCGGCCGTGAGCTGCGCACCTCGGGTGGTCGCGTTCTCGGGGAGCTTCTCGTCGATCATGACGTCGATGTTGGCGAGCGCGGCCGCACAGCTGACCGGATTGCCACCGAAGGTCGACAGATGGCTGCCCACCGTAAACGCGTCTCCGATTTCGGGCGTCGCTGTGAATGCACCCAGCGGAAATCCGTCGGCAATGCCCTTCGCGGTCGTCATGATGTCGGGCTCGACACCGTAGTGCTCGATTGCGAAGAGTTTCCCCGTTCGGCCGAAGCCGGTCTGGACTTCGTCGCAAATGAAGAGGATGTCGTTCGCTTCGAGGATTTCCTTGACGAGCTTGAAGTAGTTCGGCGGCGGCGTGATGATCCCGCCCTCACCGAGGATGGGCTCGGCGACGAAGGCCGCGACATTGCCCGCGGTCTGGTACTTGATGACGTCAGCCAGGTAGTTCGCGGCACGGTCACCACATTCTTCTTCCGTCTTGGACCCAAACGGGCAGCGGTAGAAGTGGGGCGCGGGCGCGAACGCAATCCCCGATAGGTACGGACCGCCGCTGATCTTGCGCCCGCTGTTGCCCGTGATCGAGAGCGTGGCATTCGTCCGCCCGTGGAAGCTGTGGGTCAGGGCCATGATCTCGTTCTTGCCCGTGTGGTGCTTCGCCAGGCGCATCGCGCCTTCGATCGCCTCCGCACCGCTATTGCCAAAGAAACTCTTCTTCAGCCGGCCGGGCGTCACCTCGGCCATTCGCTTCGCAAGCTCGCCCGCTCTCGGGCTGTAGTAGACATAGGTGCAGCAGTGAACGAGCTTGTCGATCTGCTCCTTGGCGGCGGCGGTGATCTTCGGGTGCCCACTTCCTGCGTTCGTGACCGAAATTCCGCTGAAGCAGTCGAGGTATTCGCGGCCGTCGGTCCCGAAATATTTGGTTCCGCTGGCGCTCTCGACTTCGATGGGTGCGAACCCGGGAACCATGCTGGTGATCAGGTACTCGTTGTAGAGATCCTCGGTCTTGCTCATGGGGTAGGCCTGCCTCTAAGACGGTTTTTGGGTGAAGAGTTCCTCACGCGGTTCGAAGCGCTCGTACGCCTTGTTGACCACTTCCTGCGGGATATCCCAGACGGTCTTCTCGGGTCCGATCCCGTCTTCCTTCATCGTGGCCGGCATCTCGTCGTCTTCGGGGCCAAAGCCCGCACGGCGGTTGAATTCCCACTCTTCCTGCATGCACTGCCAGGCGATGTCCGCGATCTGCTCGCGCGCCACTTTCTCCCCGAAGAATTCGCTGTAGAACTCGCTGACCTCCTGGATGCTGGTCCCCAGGAACTGACAGAAACCCGACGAGTCGATCGCTGTGTTCAGAATCTGCGCTTCCTGTGAGGCCTGCGCGATGTCATCGATGGACTGTCCGGGGTCCACCACGAGACCCGCGGTGTGGTCGGCGCCCATCGCGCTCGTGCAGTAGGTAACGCCGGCCGCTTTGAGGGGGCGCGGATCCCAGGCGGGCAGCGCCTGCCCCTTCACGGTTCCAACGCGCTTGTGCTTCTGCCGGCGCCCGGTGGCGACGGCGCCGTTGCCGATCGCCTTGCCGATCTCGGTGCCTTCGGCGATCTCTCTCAGCAGGTTCTTGGCGCCCGAATCCATGTCGATCGCGACGGCGGCTCCGGTCTCGATCGTGTCGAGCCCGATGTCATCGCAAAGACGATCGAGGTCTGCGACGTCGTCCCAGCTCGCGATGCCACAATTCGAGCCGAGCAGGGTCAGTGTTTCGAACTCCAGCGCCGACGTCTTGTAGTTGCCGTCCTTGTCGTTGACGACGTTGCTGCACTTCACGATGCAGCCGGTCATGCAGTTGTGCATGCCGCCGCCGCGCTCTTCGAAAGACTCCACGATCCGCATGCCGTCGAGTGTTTCCACGTCTGGCGAGCGTCCCTCGACGCGATTCTTGTACGGGAACGTGTAGATGCTGTTCGCCTCGGTGACGAGTGCGCTGGTGCCCCACTTGGGGAAGGGCTCCTGCCCGGGTCCTTCCTGGTACTCCTTGGTGTACTTCTTCGACATTGCGGAGAATTCCTTGGAGTTCTCCGCCTTCCGCGCGGGTCGCTTGGTGGCATCGACCGACATGTACTTGATGCCCTTGCTCCCCATCACGGCGCCGAGTCCACCCCGACCCGCGTGACGCGCGGGCCGACGGTCTTTGTCGTGATCCGTGCAGGCCACCGAAGCTCCGCTGAGCTTCATCTCTCCGGCCGGCCCGATCGAAATGAACGAGGCCTTTGGCGGGTAGGTCTTTGCGAGATCCTCGATGAGCTTGTAGTTCCACTTGCCCTTGTGCTCGTCGGCGGGAATGATCGTGACGCCGTCGCCGGTGATGTCGAGCGCATAACGGCGATCGGGATCGGCGGGCTGCCCCTTCACGATGATGCAGCGGTAACCGAGCTTCATCAGATCCTGACCGGGATCGCCGCCCGCATTGGCTTCCTTGATGCCGCCGGTCAGCGGGCTCTTGCCACCCACCGAGATGCGCCCGGAAGTCGGAGCCGATGTTCCGGCGAGCAGTCCCGGAGCGATGACGAGAATGTTGTCGGCGCCGAGTGGGTCGCAGGTCGGATCGCATTCGCTGAGCAGAATGCGCGCAGAAAGAGTTCGTCCACCCAGGAACTTCCAGTCTTCGGGATAAGGCTCGATGCTCGTGGTTTGGTTTGTCATGTCGACGCGGATCATTCGATCGCCGGTGGGACCACCCATGGAGGAACTCCTTCATCAATTGGACGGGACGAGATTAACAAAAAGACATGCCACTGGGGACACCACCCGCGGGGTTATCCCCCGGCGGCCGGCGCGAGAACGGCGACGATGTCGTCGCCGGAGACCGGAGTGTCGAGGGCGTTCCGGTCCAGCAATTCGCCGTTCAAGAAAAGCTTCGAGGTGAGGTGCAGTTCGCCCTTGGCGTTGAGGAGCAACTCTTGAAAACCCGGATAGAGGGCTTCGACGGCTTCGATGCACGCCTTTACGGTGCTGGCTTCGACCTCGATGCGGCCTTCGCCTTTCGTGGGGACCCGGTAGCGGGAGGGAATATGGACTTGGGGCACGGCGAGCCTCGCTGGTTCATGTTGCACAATTACGGAGGTGGAAGTGTAGCGCGATTCCCCATCTCCACGCTCTCTGAAATCTGCGGATATCCCCGCTGTGACTCCGGGCCGCCTTCGGTCCGGAGCCGGAATCCGCGCGATGAGCCCCGCCTAGAGGCCCGGCCGGAAAGTCGCCCTGCATTCGGTCGCCGCCCGCGCGCTCTCGCTGCGTTCCGCTCCCGTCGCCGTAGCATGAAGTACGCCTCGGTCGCGGGCCTTGCGAGAGCGCGCGGTCGCCGCCCTCGGTGCGACGTGCGACTTTCCGGCCGGGCCTCTACGCCAGCA
>JAFDAW010000257.1 GCA_019313605.1 Deltaproteobacteria bacterium | reverse complement strand
TGGCGCGCCGGGAGGGATTCGAACCCCCGACCCTCAGGTTCGAAGCCTGATGCTCTATCCAGCTGAGCTACCGGCGCGCGTTGGGCTCGGGCCGGGGATATCCCCGATCGATCGAGCGCCATGGCGGGTCGAGTGCCCGCCACAAACCATGGGTCAGCGGTTGGATAACTGACGCCGCCGGGATGCGCCAGCGAATCGGTGCTCGGCTGCCGGGCCTCTGGTAGGGTGCTCCCATGTCCGATTCTGTCGTGGCCGTGGGGGAACAGACGGCAGCGGGTGTGACCCTGTTTGCCAAGAACAGCGACCGGCAGGCCGCTGAGTGCCAGGCCTTCGTTCAGTTCTCGGAGGCGAATCACCCGCCCGAAGCCATGCAGGACTGCACCCACATCTCGATCCCTCAGGTTGCCGAGACCTACCGCGTGATGGGCCACTCGCCGTGGTGGGGATGGGGATTCGAACACGGCGTGAACGAATACGCGGTGGCGATCGGTTGTCATCGGATCTTCCCCAAAGAAACGATCGAAGCGGAGCCCGGCCTGATCGGAATGGATCTGGTCCGACTCGGTCTCGAGCGCGGCCGCTCGGCGCGCGAAGCGCTCGAGATCATCGCGGGCTTGATCGAGAGTCACGGTCAGGGTGGCCCATCTTTCGCACCCGATGCGGACGGGGATCACAACGCGTTTCTGCTCGCGGACCCCAGCGAGGCGTGGTTGCTCGAAACCTCCAATCGGCATTGGGCGGCGCGGCGTTGCGCACTCGACGCCGTTTCGAATCATCACGCGATCGGTTCGGATTGGGAGTTTGGTTCGCGTGATCTCGTCGAGTTTGCTCGGCTTGCGGGTTTGTGGCCGCGGAGCAGTCGGTTGAACGTGGCCGTCGCCTACCGCAACGGCGCGGTCGATCCGCTGACTTCCGAAGGTCGGCAGCAGCGATCGAGCGAACTGCTGAAAAAAGCCAGCGGCCGCCACGACGTCGCGACCCTACAGCGACTGCTGCGGGATCACCTCGGCGGTGGCGGGACGTGGCCAGGGGACTCTACGCCCGACGAGGAGCGGCACTATACGCTCTGCGCACACAGCGAACCGCTCCACTGGACGACCGCGAGCATCGTCGCGCCGCTTCCCCGCAAACGCAAAACACCGTGGCCGATCTGGATCTCGTTTGGAACACCCTGCACGGGGGTCTTCCTACCCGTCTATCTCTCTGGCGTGATCCCCGCAGTGCTCGCGCGCGGTGGCGAGGAGCCGCGCAGCGATTCGGCATGGTGGACGTTCAAGCGGTTGCAGGATGCTGCGAGCAGAGATCCGGAGCGAACGACGCCGATCGTGAGAGCCGGCTGGGTGGAATTCGAGGATCAACTCGAGCGCGCGCGCCTGGTTGCGGAAGAGACCGCACGTGGGGCGGCTACGGCCGGAGAACGGGACCGCGCCGCGAAACACGTCACCGAGTTCATGGATTGGGCGGTTGACGCGGCGCTCGACCGCGCCGAGATGCTCCGCAGTCGCATTCAATAGGATGGGGACGAAGTCGCCCGCTACGCGGAGCGCGCTTCTTCGATTGGAGTCACGCGCCGGACCGATCGCGCGCGTTGGAAATATTCTTCACGCAAATCCCACGGAACGCCGAGCGCATTGAGAATGCTGCGCTTGGTGGCTTGCCGACACGGCCGCCCTTTTTCGATTGCGTGAATGGTTCTTGCAGAAACGCCCGCTTTGCGAGCGAGTTCGTTCTGGGTCCAACCCAGTGATTGACGAGCGGCGCGGATTCGATTCACGATTTGGGGGCTCCGGAGGCGCGTTGACTGCAGAATCATAGCGCTCCAAGTCCCTGGTATCAGCGCGGGTATCTGGACCCACCATTTCTTGCACTTTGACATTAATTGGAAATATACTGTTGTAACAGATACTTACGTGTTGGATATGCACTCTCATGATGGGCTGAGAATCCGTCTCGGGCGGTTTCAGTCCGGGTGGGTCGAGTGGCTGGCCGCGGCGGCGGCCGAGCGGATCGAAGCCCCGAGGGCCGCCCAATTGGGCTCGATTGGCCCCAATTGAGCGATTTCCATCGGTTGGGAAGCGGGGTGGGCGAGGGGGATCGAACCCCCGACCTCCAGAACCACAATCTGGCGCTCTAACCAACTGAGCTACGCCCACCGCAGACCGGCCAAACTATCCCCAGCCCATCGAGGTGTCAATCGATCGGCGCCACCAAAGCGCCCGAACCTCGCCGGGGCTAGTTTAGGCATCAGCTCCGGTAGCTCAGCTGGATAGAGCGGCTGCCTTCTAAGCAGCGGGCCGCAGGTTCGAGTCCTGCCCGGAGCGCCATTGGATTTTCAAAACAGCCGGCTGGGTGGGCTGATGGCGCACACCCCAGCCGGTGATCGGCATTCCGACGATCGGCGGCACCCATCCGATCTCGAGGTCTCCGATGTTTCGAAATCTTTCGATCCTCTTCGCCATCTGTATCGCGTTGTTCGCCTGCTCTGAAGCGCCCGAAGAGCGGGTCTCTCCCGCACAACCCCAATACGATCTGTTGATTCGCAACGGGACGCTTTACGACGGCAGCGGCGGCAAGCCTTTCGTTGCGGATATTGCGGTGGTCGCCGATCGCATCGCGGCAATCGGTAGCGACCTCGGATCCGCGGAAATCGAAATCGACGCCACCGGCCTCGCGGTGGCACCGGGTTTCATCAATGTACTCAGCTGGGCGACCATGACACTGATCGAGGACGGCCGATCCATGAGCGACATCCGCCAGGGCGTCACGCTCGAAGTCATGGGCGAGGGTTGGTCGATGGGACCGCTCAATGCCCAGATGAAGCAGGATACGCTCGATCGGCAGGGCGACATCCGTTTCGACATCGAGTGGACGACGCTCGGCGAGTATCTGCAATTTCTGCAAGACCGCGGCGTCTCGACCAACGTCGCGTCTTTCGTTGGCGCTACCACGGTGCGGATTCACGAGCTCGGTTACGAAGACCGAGCGCCCAGCGCCGAAGAACTTGCGCGCATGCAAGATCTGGTTCGGGCGGCGATGGAAGAGGGTGCGCTGGGTGTCGGCTCTTCGTTGATCTACGCGCCGGGATTCTATGCGGCTACCGATGAGCTCGTCGCGTTGAATGCCGCAGCGGCAGAGTACGGTGGACGTTATATCTCACACATTCGCAGCGAGGGAAGCACGCTGCTCGAAGCCGTCGACGAGTTGATCGAGATTGCACGTCGGGCCGGGATCGGCGCAGAGATCTACCACTTGAAGGCGGGCGGCGAGCAGAATTGGGACAAGCTCGAAAGCGTGTTCGAGCGGATCGACCAGGTGCGCGCCGAAGGCCTCGACATCACCGCCGACATGTACAACTACACAGCAGGTGCGACCGAACTGACCGCCGCGATGCCGCCCTGGGTGCAGGAGGGTGGGCTCGACGCCTGGGTGGAGCGCCTGAAGGATCCCACGATTCGCGAACGCCTGCTGGTGGAGATGACGACCCCCACCGATCAGTGGGAGAGTCTCTATCTGGACTCCGGCGGCGCAGAGAACGTGATCCTGATCGGCTTCAAGAATCCAGAGCTCAAATCTCTAACCGGAAAGACCGTTGCCGAAGTCGCCAAGCTGCGCGGGACCTCACCCGAAGCCACGATGATGGATCTGGTGATCGAAGACCACTCGCCGGTTTCAGCCGTCTATTTCGTGATGTCCGAAGCCAACATTCGCAAGAAGGTCGCGCAGCCCTGGATGAGTTTTGGTTCGGACGAAGCGTCGCTGTTGCCGGAGGGGGCGTTCCTGAAATTCAACCCGCACCCGCGCGCTTACGGCAATTTCGCGAGACTGCTCGGAAAATACGTTCGGGATGAACGCATCATTTCTCTCGCAGAAGCGATTCGAAAGCTGACTTCGCTGCCTGCGGAAAACCTGAAGATTCGCGATCGGGGTTTGCTCGAGGAGGAATTCTTCGCCGATATCGTCGTCTTCGATCCCTCTGCGATCCAGGACCACGCGACTTACGACGAACCGCATCAGCTATCCACGGGAGTGATGCACGTCTTCGTCAACGGCGAGGCCGTTCTGCGAGACGGCATCCACACGGGCGCCACCCCCGGACGTTTCGTGCGCGGGCCGGGCTGGAGCGAAGATGGTGTTACGCGAGCG
>JAFDAW010000034.1 GCA_019313605.1 Deltaproteobacteria bacterium | reverse complement strand
GATCACACGCACCGTCACGCGCGGATCCCGAAGCGGGTACTTCGCAAGCTCGCCGAGCACTCCCCGGCTCCACGACACGACTTCGGGTACGAGTTCCGAGACGACCACTTCGGCGTCGGGGCCGAGTTTCGAGAGTGTGGCCGCAAGCGTAAAGCCCATTCCGAGCCCGCCGACCAGAACGCGCGCGCCCGGGCGATCGGCGATTCGTTCGCACGCGAGCTCACCGAGTGCTTCTTCCGAGCCGTGCACCCGGCTGTTCATCAACTCGCGGCCCTCGAGCCGAATCGAAAACTCGCCGCCTCGCCGATAGAGGCGCAGTTCAGCTCCCGTTTCCCGAACCGCGGCGGATTCGAGCAGCTCCCATTGAATCACGACTCGATCCTATTCGTTGGGGTTGGCGTCCTTGGCGGGCTTGAGGTTCTCGGTGGCAAAGATCGCGTCATCGAAGGCCGCTTCGAATCGGAGATCGCGGATTTCGAGAACGGATTCATGCCCTTTCTCGCCGACCGGGATCACCGTCCAGCGATGCGGGACGCGGCGGCCAGCGACGGACCGAACGTCGCTGAAGTGGATGGTTCGAAGCCGCTTGCCGCTCGCGTCGTAGAACTCCTGACGCATGGGCGCACCGCCTTCGGCTTCGATCCAAGCCACGAACTTTCCCCAGGCGGCGCGTGCCG
Source organism: Deltaproteobacteria bacterium (assembly GCA_019313605.1). Lineage (GTDB taxonomy): Bacteria > Myxococcota_A > UBA9160 > UBA9160 > SMWR01 > JACZVU01. The sequence goes on along the minus strand of JAFDAW010000034.1, from coordinate 13,540 downwards.
CAGGCAGGGGTGTGTACTGCAGCACGTAGAGCCCCGCCTGGGCGGCGCTCTCGGATGACTCTTCCACCTCGAGCAACTCGACCTCGTAGTCCTCGACGTCGCTGAATGGATCGATCAAATCGCCTATCACAAAGTCACTGCCCATCCAGGATTTTATCAGCGCCGATGGGAGAACCCGCTCCGTGCGCTCCAACTCCGGCTCGTAGCGCCAGAGATTCGGCGGAAGGTTGAGGAGCGCGGTACTCGCATCGGGATCGGGCGCGAGAATCTGAATGAACGACCGACGCTCTACCCGATCGTTCCAGCATTCGAATTCGATCACCCGCCCCTTTGCGCCTTTGGACGACCGGATCGTCACTCGAGCCCGCATGAAGGTGCGGTCGGCGCGCAGAGAATTTGCAGCGCGAAGCGCGATCGCTCGAGCGTCGATTTCGCCAACGATGAGCGAATGCTCGTCTACGCCCTCAGCGGCCGGCGACGCGATCGCTGGCGAAAGCGGCGCCAGCACAAGCAGTGCCGTGGCAATCGATCGATAAAGAGACGCTAGAGACATCCCTCGCCGCCTGTTCGTTCAGTCCGCGGAGGGTGGGTGCGAAATCCGCTCCCAACCCTTCCCATTTCGACGCAATTCCGTGGTGGGCCAGAACTCCAGATCCAGCTTCAAGGTCATGACATCCGTTCGCCCGTCGAGGCTGACGGTGCGAAGGCGCACCGAGCTGCGATCGGGACGATCCACGACGGCGGCCAGAAAGCTGTCCAGGTCCGTGACATCGCGGTCGTCGACCGCGACGATCAGACGGCTCGCGGACAGTCCATACCGATTCGCGGGCGAGCCGTACCAGAACCACGCCACATAGACACCCTTGGGCTCGATGCCACCCTGTTCATTGATCGCGGAATGGGGCGCCTGCAAGACCGCGCCTGCCCAGAACAGCGCGCGATCCGTCCCGCGACCGTCGACAGCAGTGGTTGGAACCGGAAGCGTCATCTCCTCGCCATCACGCAGCAGGGTCAACCTGACTTCGTCTTGTTGCCCTGCCCGTTCGATTTCTTCAAAGGTCGCGATCGGTTTGCCATCGACCGCGAGCAGAAGATCACCGGGCTTCAATATCTCTGCGGATGGCATGCCGGCCGTCAGGCGGGAAATTGCGAGCACGCGCCGGCTGCTGTCGTGCGCTTCGAGTTTACGCGCGGACGCTTCCGAGAGACCTCGGGATCGCGCATCCGCGAGTGTGATCGGGCGCCACTCTGCTCCCAGCGTGCGCCATCCGACCGGCCGGCCCTCGCGCAGGGGTTTCAGGATTTCCTCGATGTGCTCCACACCGATCCCCCCGAAATAGGATTGAGGAGGTACGCCCGTCGAAAACGATGCCCAATAGGCGTGCACCCTGCCCTTCTTGTCCGCGAGAACGCCGCCAACCGTGGTCGGCGAATCGGTGAGCAGGGCCACTTCGAGGTTCGCCTGCCGAAATCGCGGCGGGTTCGTCAACGGCAGCGAAAAGTCTTCGACGGTCGAGACGCGGCTCTTGCGCGACACGAGTTCCTGGTCGGGACTCAGGCCCACCACCCAGACCTCATCATTCGACTCGAGCGATTTGGGCCGCAACCGGGCGCTTCGGATCGGGGTATCGCCCAACAGCCAGGGGTCGTAGGCGACGACCGCCAGGTTGTGAACCGGGTGGATGAAGACGACTTCACCCGGAACGTCGACGGACGACGCAAACACGAGCCTCACGTCACCCAGTGCTACCGGAATGGTCTCGCGATCGACGACGACCAATCCGCGTTCGGCGTCGACCACCAGGCCGGTGCCCTTGAACCGCTCGGAATGGAGGCCATCGATCCGAAACGGCGTATTGAACTCGACCATCACCAGGGAAGGTGCGAGATCTCGCATCGGCCTCGGCAAGTCGCTATTGAAGCTGGTCGTCGCGGGAAATTGCTCCTGCTGCTCGGGTGGCGCCGGTGAAATCGAACAGGGCCACCCCCCTGTCGCATCGTCTCGAATACAAAGTTGCATCGGAAACCAGAGTCGGTCGACGGTGACGACTGCGAGCAACTCGAGTTTCGGGTTTTCGAGTTCGAAATAGCGGACCGTGGCCTTGGCGCCATTGGGGAGTGCCGCCCAGCGGGCTTCGAAATCCGCGAGGGATTCGACGCCGTCGCCGTTGAGTTCCGTGATCACGGCTCCGCGTTTCAGGCCCGCCTTGGTGAACGCGTAACCACCCAGCGCCAGATAAAGACCTTCCACGGCAACCGCGTGATTCCGGGCTTGCTGGTAAGAGAGCGGGTGGAGAATACCGCCACCAATCTCCAGGTAGCGCTCAGGAGTAATCGAGCTCAGATCCTTCACCGTGATGGATGTGCTGAGAGTCGCTCCAGCGCGCTCCACCTTCAGTGCGATCTCCCGATCGACGTGATCATCGAGAAACGCATCTAGCGGCAAGAACGATGTCAGTGAGACATCTCCCACGCTCAACAGGATGTCACCGATTTCGAGCTTCCCATCCGCGGGGCCGCCCGGGACGACCTCATCGACGACGAGCATGCCGGTCGCGTCGGGAAACGAGCGGCGGACTTTCGCTTCGACTTCACCGCGCAGTCCGAGTCGCCGCAGTTCGTCGTAGGGGCGCCGCACAAATACGGTCTGAATGGTTCCGCGCGGGACGCTTTCGCCCCGCTGAACGTATTCGAGTGCGCGTACGATGCGGTCGAGCGGAAGGTAGTAGCTCGATGATGCGACCCGGTTGCCGCCCGCATTGAGGGCAACCGCGTGGCCGTGAACATCCACCACGGGAGAGCCCGACGATCCTCCCGACGTTCCCGAGGCGGCCTGAAAGTAGAAGGTGTTGAAGTCGTTGTAGGCCTTCTTTCCATAGCGCGGCGCTTCTCGATCCAGGCGAGCCAGCGTGCCCGACAGAATCGAGAGTTTCTCGCCCGCGTCGTTTCCCACCACGCGGATTTCGGTTCCGACGCGCGCGTGCTCGGGAACCAGCAGGAGTTCGTTCGGCTTCATGAACTCGACGTCGTCCGGATCGTACCGGTAGAAGCCGAAATCGTGGATGGGGTCGCGGTAGACGGCGCGGACTTCGACTTCTTCGTGGTTCAAGAAGACCGCCTCGGCCGCTACGGGGCCGGGGTTTACGACGTGGCGGTTGGTGAGGATGATACCGAGCTCGGCATCCACCACGAAACCGGTGGCCCTCTCATAGGCGGCCTTCTGGGTGTCGAATGCGCGCGGAACCCGAACGCGCAGGACGACGACCGCCGGCGCCACATCTTCGAGTGCAGCCTGCCACGCGTCCTGATGCACAGGGCCATCGGCGACCGCCGGGAAGGCGACGAGCAGCGCGAAGAGGCTCCCCAGAAACAGCGCGCAGCACTGATTCTTGGGAGCATTTCCCGGCCCGAAGAGCCCGGGACCGCTAACGAGACGCTTCGTCATTCGGTGGAAGCATGCGTTCGAGGTAGCGCTTCACGTACTTTCCCAACACGTCCGCTTCCAGATTGACCCGGTCATGAATCTGACGATCGCTCAGGGTGGTCACTTCCAGAGTGTGGGGAATCAGCGCGACCTCGAATCCCGACGGCAGTAGTGCTGAGACTGTCAGCGATACACCATCGATCGCAATCGAACCCTTCTCGACCACACAGTCGGCCAATTCGGGATCGCAGTCGACCTGAAGCCTGACGTCATTGCCATCCTGGATGACCGCGCGAACGGTTCCGACGCCGTCCACGTGCCCCTGAACGATATGTCCGTCGAGCCGATCCCCAGCGCGCATCGCGCGCTCCAGGTTGACCCGCGAACCCACCTTTAGATCGCCGAGATTCGTGCGCTCCATCGTCTCCGGAATGGCTTCGAATGCGAAGCGACCATCGAGAAGCGATGTCACGGTGAGACACCCCCCGTTTACGGCGATGCTGTCGCCGAGCTTCACCCCTTCAGCGATCGACTCGGCGCCAACGACCAGCCGCGTCAGATCATCGCCCGGCTCGACCTTCTCGATGATACCGACGGTTTCTACGATTCCGGTGAACATCGATTCCTCAGGGCGCGCCGCGCCGCTCGATTTGTCGCAGCATCTCGTCGCGCACCATCTCGTAGCGCGCCGGCAACTCGATCGGCGGGTTTGCGTTCATCGACTCGATCCCTTTGAGCTCCATCCGATGGTACTTCACCTTCTGGTCCACAAATTTGAGCCCGTGCGCGGTGGACACCACGACGACGTGTTGATCCCGATCGATCACGCCACCTTTCACGAGTTTTTCCAGCGCTGCCAGAGCGACGCCCGTGTGGGGGCAGTTGAACAGGCCCGTCCGATCGGCCCGCGCACTCGCTTCTGCGATCTCCGCTTCACTCGCCTGCTCGACGATCCCGTCGTAGCGTTGGAGTGCGTCGATGGCCTTCTCGATCGAAACCGGATTGCCGATCTGGATGGCCGAAGCGAGTGTCTCGCGCGCCGCAATCGGCTCGAAAACCTCGAAATTGCGCTGGTACGAGAGGTAGAGCGGGTTCGCGGCCTCCGCCTGCGCGCAGACGATTCGCGGTTTGCGGTCGATCAGACCTAGATCGAGCATCATGTCGAAGCCCTTGGCGATCGCCGATACGTTGCCGAGGTTACCGCCCGGGATCACGATCCAATCCGGAACCTTCCAGTCGCACTGCTCGACGATCTCGATCCCGACCGTCTTTTGACCCTCGATCCGCAGGCTGTTCATCGAATTCGCGAGATAGACGCCGTCGTTCTCCGCAACCTGCTTCACGATCTCCATGCAACCGTCGAAGTCGGTGTCGAGTGCGAAGACGATCGCGCCGTTGGCGACGGGTTGGATCAACTGGGCGATCGAGACCTTTCCCTTCGGCAGAAAGACGATCGCCGGGATTCCGGCCGCCGCCGAGTAGGCGGCCAACGCCGCCGAGGTATCGCCCGTGGAGGCGCAAGCCACGGCGGGGATCTGCTTTCCGCGGTGCAGCAACTCCTTGACCATCGAGACGAGCACCGTCATCCCCAGATCCTTGAACGAACCCGTGTGGGTGTTGCCGCATTGCTTGATCCAGAGTTCGCTCATGCCGAGTTCCTGCTTGCCGTAGCGCTCGGCCCAGAAGAGATTGGAGTTGCCTTCGTACAACGAGACGACGTTGTCGTCGTTGATGTCCGGAAGCACCCACTCCTTCTTGCCCCAGACGCCCGAGCCGAACGGCCATTGCGTACCGCAGCTGCGCGCCTTGAACAGCGCCTTCCACTCGTCGGCGCTTTTCTTGCGGAGTTCGCCGAGGTCGTGAACGACCTCCAGCAGCGCACCGTCTTTGGCCTTGTAGACGATTTCATCGAGCTCGTAGCGTTCCTGCGGGTCCCGAATGCTCTGGAACCAGGCCCGCGGCGCTACCTGCTTGGACATCGCTACAGCTCCTCTTCGATCCGAATCAAGCGGGTGGGCGCGCTGAGGTCGGAAAGCCGCTCGATCTCATCGAGCGCCTCGCGGAGAACGGATTCTCGCACGGGATCGGTCTGCATCAGGACCGGCACGGACTCGCCATCGCCGCCCTGCCCGGTCTGGCTCACGGATTCGATGCCGATATCGTGGTCACCGAGAATCCCCGAGATGTGCGCGAGCGCGCCCGGGCGATCCAACGCCGAAAAGCGCAGATACGCGCGCCCTACGATGTCGTCGAGCGGCAGGATCGGCCGGGGACTCAACTCGTGCGGCAGATAGGAGAGCGGAGCGACGCGGCCCGCGGCTCCGCGCCGCACTTCGCGCGCGATTTCGATCAGATCGCCGACCACCGCACTCGCGGTCGGCAATTCGCCCGCACCCGCGCCGTAGAAGAGTGTCGGACCCACCGCATCCCCACAGACCGCGACGGCATTCATGGCACCGTCCACATTCGCGAGCAGGCTCGTTTTCGGAATCAGGGTCGGATGAACCCGCGCCTCGATCGACTCCTCTCCGTCGGGCCCCCGATGCGCCTTCGCGATGCCGAGCAACTTGATCCGGTAGCCAAACTCCGCTGCCGCCGCGAAGTCGACCGGCGTGAGCCCGCGAATCCCCTCGGTCGAGATGTCCTTGTAGGTGAGATCTGCACCGAAGGCCATTGCGACGAGCAGGGTGAGCTTGTGGGCCGCATCCACACCGTCGAGGTCGAAGCTCGGATCCGCCTCGGCGTAGCCGAGTTCCTGAGCGCGTTTGACGACGACGTCGAAATCTTCACCCGTCGCTTCCATTTGCGTCAGCACGTAATTCGTCGTGCCGTTCATGATCCCGTAAACGCTCTCGATGTGATTGGCGGCGAGCCCCTCACGCAGGGAGCGAAGAATTGGAATGCCGCCGGCCACGCTCGCCTCGAAAGCGACATCGACACCTCGTTTGCGGGCGGCGTCGAAGATCTCTTTGCCGTGCAGCGCGAGCAGCGCCTTGTTGGCGGTGACCACGTGCTTGCCGGCTTCGATCGAGCGCAGGATCATCTGCTTCGCGACGTCGTAGCCGCCGATCAACTCGATCACGATGTCGACCGCGGGATCCTCGATCAGCGAGTCGGAATCGGAGTCGAAGCGAACGTCCCCGAGGTCGACGCCGCGATCCGTCTCCAGATCGAGATCGACCACGCGAACCAGCCGCAGCGGAAAGCCGAGCCGCCGCTCGATCACGTCCGCGTTGCGCTGTAATACCTTGACGACGCCGGTCCCAATGGTCCCGAAACCGATCACACCGATGCCTACTGCTTTCTCTTTGGCCACTCCACTACTCCCAGTACTTCGGTTTCACCATCGAAGAGGAGACCCGCCAAACCGCCGAAGCTCCGCGGCGTCAGGCCTAATTGTGCAAGATTATTGAAGAATTCGGCCGCGGGCAAGCAACGGGCCGTCACCCCGGCGAGGCGTCTGGAAGCCTGCGCCCCAGGCCCGCGAGCAGCGCCGCGATCAGCAGCGCGCCGCATCCGAGCGCGAGCGGAAAGCTCCACCAGCCGAGCAGCACGGAGGGCAGGTAGCCACATGTCACCGCCAGGGCCGCGGTGACGAACGCGTAAGGAGCCTGTGTGCGCACGTGATCCAGGTGATCGCTGCCGCTGGCCACGGACGAAAGCACCGTGGTATCCGAAATCGGCGAACAGTGGTCGCCGAAAATCGCGCCATCGAGCACGGCCCCGATCGAGATGGCCACCATGCCGACCACCCCGAGTTGCGTCTGGTCGCCGAGCGAGGCCGCCAGCGCGACCACATTGGGCAATAGGATCGACATCGTCGACCACGAAGAGCCGGTCGCGAAAGACACCGCGGAAGCGACCGCGAAGAGCAGCAACGGCAACAAGACCGGCGGCAACCAGCCCGATAACAGAGCAACCAGATAATCAGCGGTCGCGAGATCGCGGCAGATTGCGCCGATCATCCAGGCTTGGAATAACAAGACGACCGCAAAACCCAGCGCGCTGGCACCGCCGAAGCCGGCGTTTCGAATCTCGCTGAGACCCAGATGCGGACGCTCGGTCGCACGCCCCCAGTGCGAAACCATGAAGCCGGCCGAGCAGGAGATCGCTGCGAAGACAAATGCAAAACCCAGGAAGCCCGCGAGCGATTCGCCGACCGCGGGACCCAACGCAGCTGCCACGGGATTACCGACGAATTCCAGTGCGCTCGCAGCCAGCACGCCCAGTGCAGCCCCAGCGCGCAACGCTCGCGATCCCGCCAGGTAAACGGCGAGCAACAAGCCCGAGCACGCGCCAAAGAAGATCGGTGTGGCACCACCACCGGTGAGGATCACACCGCCGATTCCCTCCAGGGTCCAGAGTGCGGACGGGCTTTGACGGAACAGCGCAACGCCTCCGCCATCGACGAAGATCCGCGCCGCAGTCATCAGCAAGGTCAGTGCGATCGGCCCCGCCGCGAGGCGCCAATCGCGGCGCATCTGCGGTGCGGGCTGCATCGTCGAGAGGCGCTCCGAGACCGCGGGCCGACTGCCCGGTGCCACCAACAAGCCCTCGCGCCGCGCGCGCCTCTCGGCGCGCGCCATCGGGCCGAAGTCCCGCCCGCTCGCAATCGTCGCCGCCACGAAAACCAGCGTCAGGATGCAGTAGTAGCGAAATGGCAGCGCGCGCAAGAAGAACGCATAGCCACTCTCGGTGATGCCGACTTCGGGCAATTGTGCGCTGAAGACCGACACCTCGAATGCGACCCAGGTCGAGAGCAGCGAGATTCCCGCGATCGGCGCCGCAGTGCTGTCGACGATGTAGGCGAGCTTCTCGCGCGAAATCCGCAGGCGGTCGGTCAGCGGGCGCATCGTCGTCCCCACCAACATACAGTTCGCGTAGTCGTCGAAGAAGATCAGCAGCCCCATTCCCCAGGTGACGAAGAGCGCCGAGCGCACACTTCGCACCAGGACCGCGCCGCGCTCCACGAGCCCTTGCACACCACCCGCGCGCGTAATCACGCCGATCATCGCAATCAGCGCGACGATGAAGCCGATGATCTCCGCACGGAATGTGTCGAAGAGTTGCGCGCGGAAGTAGACGGCGAAGACGTCCCAGAAGCCGAGCGCGAGTGCACCTGCAAGGCTCGATCCGCGTTCGAGCAGTAGAACGACCGCACCCGAGTAGATGCCTGCGAAGAGCGCGAGCAGCGTGCGTCGCAGAGCGAGTGCGATTGCGATCGCGAGCAGCGGGGGAAGCAACGCCCCGCGCCCGGGCAGCGCGCGGCCCGGCGTGCGCTCGACCTCGAGCACGCGGTCGCCGTCGGAAAGGCGTGCGGCCATCGACACGCGCCCGTCGGCCAAGCGCAGATCCAGCGCGAGCCTCAGCTGCGCGGCATCGCCCGTCACGAGGCGCACGCGGGGCTGACCCGCGCGGCGCGACTCGCTGTAGCGATTCAGCTGTGCGGAGACAGCCCGCGCAAACGCCGGATTCCAAGCCGAGACGCCATCCAGCTGGACGCTCGCGGCGACCGTGGGATCGCGCGCATCCACCAACAGAAGATCGAGGGATCGAAACAGCGAGGTCGAAGGGTCGGCGGCCGGACCCGAATCCGGAAACGCCTGCGCGAGGTCATCGCCGAGCAGGTGCCCGACGGCGAGCGCGACCAACGCGCCGCGATCCGCTGTCGGCGCGAGCAGCGCGAGCGAGAAAAACAGGGCCAACAGCGGTGCGATGAGCGCTTTGGCGCGCCGCGGTTCGATCCACGCTCGGCCGGAATCACCCGCCAGCGCAGCCTCCTTTGGGGCCCAGCGTGCATCAGCGCCCCAGTTTCTTCAGAGCCCTACCCGAGGAACGGAATCATCAGCAATGCGACTACGTTGATCAGCTTGAGCATCGGATTGATGGCCGGCCCGGCGGTGTCCTTGTAGGGATCGCCGACCGTGTCGCCGGTGACGGCGGCCTTGTGGGCGTCCGAGCCCTTGCCGCCGTACTGGCCCATCTCGATGAACTTCTTCGCGTTATCCCAGGCTGCACCGCCTGTCGTCATCGAAAGTGCCACACAAACACCCGTCGCAATCGATCCGATCAGCAGTCCACCGAGCGCCGCGGGCCCGAGCAGCAGGCCGACCAGGATCGGAATCACCGCGGGAATCAGCGCGGGTGCAATCATCTGGCGCAGGGCTTCCTGGGTCACGATGTCCACGCAGGTGCGATAGTCGGGCTTGCCCGTGCCCTCCATGATCCCGGGGATCTCGCGGAACTGTCGGCGCACCTCGTCGACGACCTTGCCGCCCGCAATGCTGACTGCGTTCATCGCGAGCGATGCGAAGATGAACGGGATCATCGAACCGATGAACAAGCCCGCGAGCACCTCGATGTTCGAGAGATCGAAATCCGCTACGACACCCTCCGCCCGGAGATCCGCGATGTAGGTTGCGAAGAGCACGACCGCCGCGAGTCCCGCAGACGCGATCGCGTAGCCCTTGGTGACCGCCTTGGTGGTGTTGCCGAACGCGTCGAGCGGGTCCGTGACATTGCGCACCTCGTCCCCGAGCTCCGCCATCTCTGCGATGCCACCCGCGTTGTCGGTGATCGGCCCGTAGGCGTCGATCGCAACCACGATGCCCGCGAGCGAGAGCATGCTCATCGCCGCGATGGCAACGCCGTAGAGACCCGAGAGCCAGAACGTCGTCACGATCGCCGCGACGATGACGAGCACGGGCCAGACCGTCGCCTGCATACCGACCGCGAGGCCGCTGATCACGTTGGTGCCGTGACCGCCTTCGCTCGCCTTGGCGATCCGGTCGACGAACCGCGACCCGTCCCCCGTGTACACGTCGGTGATCCACATCATCGCGGCCGTAACCGCGCCGCCGATCAGCGCGCAGAACCAGAGACTGACGCCGCCGAGTTCGATGCCTTGCGCGTCCACATCGGGAAATTCGATGAAGAGATTCGAGAGGAGTAGGAGCCCCATCATCACGGCCGTTGCGATACCGAGCCCGAGGTACATCGCGCGCATCACCGCGGGTTGCTGGCCGGCCAGCGGCTCGTCGATCGTCACGAAGCGCAGCGAAACGAGGGTTCCGATGATTCCCGCCGCACCCACGAGCAGCGGATAGAGGAACATCGTCGAGTTGCCAGCGAAGATGATGTGAGCGAGCAGCATCGCGGCAGCGGCCGTGACGCAGAAGGTCTCGAAGAGGTCGGCCGCCATTCCCGCGCAGTCGCCGACATTGTCGCCGACGTTGTCGGCGATCACCGCGGGATTGCGGGGATCGTCCTCGGGAATGTTGGCTTCCACCTTCCCGACGAGGTCGGCGCCGACGTCGGCGCCCTTGGTGAAGATGCCACCGCCGAGGCGCGCAAAGACCGAGATCAGCGAGCCACCGAAGGCCAACCCGATCAATGCATCGGGCTTTTCGTAACCATTCGCGTGCATCACCCAGATGAGCAGGACCAGCGACAACAGGCCTGCACCGATCACCATCAGACCCGTCACGGCTCCGCCCTGGAAGGCGAGGTTGAAAGCCGGGCTGAAACCGCTCTTGGCCGCCTGCGCGACGCGCACGTTTGCACGCACCGAGACGTTCATGCCCACGAAGCCGGCCGCTGCGCTCGCGAGCGCGCCGAGCGCAAATCCCGCCGCGTACCACCAGCCGAGCAAAAAGCCGACCAAGAAGAAGATGGGCACGCCGACCATCGCCACGGTGCGGTACTGGCGGTTCAAGAACGCGGACGCGCCCGCGCTGATCGCCGCCGCAATCTCATCGGCGCGTTGGGTCGAAGTGGGCGCCGAGATGACGGCGCGGTAGAGCCAGGCTCCCATGATGAGGGCGAGGATCGAAGCCACGAAAGCGATCAGAACCATTGGGTTTGTCTCCATGAGCGGACTCGCGACATCGGCACCGCGCCGAAAAGCGGCGCTCGGTGTCGGGGGCGTCCCCGGGGGGTGCACGAAGCGAGTCAATATTGGGGCAAATCGGGCCGCGGGAAACTAGACGCCCACACCCCGATCGTCCAGTACCTATTGGCGTTTTTGACCGGGTGGCACTGGCTGGCGGCACCTCGCAGCCGCGCGTGGGAGCGGCCCAGGGCGAAGCGGAGACCCGGCCTCAGCGCTGTCGGCGCTCGTGGACGAAGATGCACTGCACCCAGCGATCCCGCCTGATCAGGAAGTTGTCGCGGACGATCACGCGGCATTGGGTCTGGTCGGGTGAGACCTCGACCAGCAGGCCCTTGCCGGACCAGACTTCCATGGCCCCGTAGTCGACGAAGACCGGGGTTCCCTTGTTCCCGATGCAACCCGAGGTGCCGAGCAAGCAGGCCCCGATCGCGATCGAGGTTCGAAGAAATCGGGCGCTCATAGGGGTGGAATCGGCGCGCGCCGGGCCCAACTGAAGCCAGCCGCCAGCTCGACGTTTCGAGATCTCGCCTCCACCCAACTCAAGCCAGCCCACCACCCCGAATCCGTGAGTTTTCGCCTCAGTCAACCGCGAGTTTTCGCCTCACCCAACCAAAGGGCCCCACAGGTCCGAATCCTCGAAATCGCTCCGAGCCTGGCTGGAAACCGACGGGCACAGTAGGCGGGTCGCCCGCTCGCGAAAACCTTGCAAGTTGCGCGCTTCGCACCAGACACCGCGAGCCCCGCGCTGTATCCTCCTAGCCCTATCAGATCCACACACCACCACTCCGAGGAGCTAGCAATGCGGAAGATCATGATCATGGGCACGGGAGCCCAGGGAAGCACCATCGCGAAACGGGCGCAGGAAGAGCCGTCCGTCGAGGAGATTCTCTGCGCGGACTACGACATGCGCGCGGCTCAAGAACTCGAAAAGACGCTCTCGAAGGCGAAGGCCATCCAGGTCGACGCGAGCAAATCCGAGAACATCGCCGCGGCCGCGAAGGGCTGCGAACTGATCGTCAACGGCCTGCCGCCGGATTTCAACATGAACGTGATGGACGCGGCACTCGAGGCCGGCGCGAATTACCTCGACATGGCATCGTTCGCCGACGAGAACGACGACTGGATCAACGGCGTGCGACTTACGCTCGCGAAGGGCGAAGCCTTCAAGAAGGCGGGTCTGACCGCGTTGATCGACTGCGGTTCTGCGCCTGGCATCGCGAACGTCGTCACGCGCGAGGCCTGCGATCTGTTCGACAGCGTTGAAACGATCGACATCAACGTCTACGAAGGCATCGAGACGAATCAATTCATCCCGTTCTGGTGGTCGCCGGATACGGCCTTCCAGGACATGGCCGATGAACCGGTCGTCTACGAAAACGGCGAATTCAAGATCGTACCGCCGTTCAACCGCCCCGAGTGGGTCGACTTCCGCGGGCTCGGCAAGCGCCTGATGTGCGACCACCACCACGAAGAGACCGCGACGATGGGTCTGCTTGCCGACGAGTACTTGAAGGGCGCGCAGAACATCTACTTCCGCTACGGCGGACCGGGCTGTGATCTCGCCAAGCGCTTCTGGGAGATGGGGCTGCTGTCCTCCGAACCCGTCGAAGTCGACGGTGCCAAGATCGTGCCGATGCGGCTGATCAACAAGCTCGCCCCGCCCGCACCGAAGTACGAGAAGGAAATCCAGGATGCGATCGACTCGGGTCTCGTGATCGAAGAAGGCGTCATGCTGGTTCGGGTCGACGGCATCAAGGACGGCGAGAAAGTGCGCGTCGACACCTACGTGAACACGCCCGGCCTGATCGATTCATTCGCGAAAGCCCGCATCAGCCACGAGGCCTACTTCACGGGGCAGTGCGGGTGGCTCTTCACGAAGATGCTCATCAAGGGTGAAGTCACCCAGAAGGGTGTGTTCCCGCCCGAGGTACTCGAAGCCGGGCCGCGCGCCTACTTCCTGAAGGAAGCCGCAAAGCTCGACATCACGGTGGATCAGTACATCGAGCGACGCCTGTTCTAGACGCGAACGGAGAGCGTGCCTCTCCGGGATGCAAATAAAAAGCGCGCCTTTCGAAGCTGGGATGCTTCGAGAGGCGCGCTTTGTCGTCGGAAAGGCGAAAAGGCGGGGACGTTGGTGAATATTCACCCCCCGACAGAAATCTCGGAAATATGATTGGCGCTCGCGGGGGGGGTGAATATTCACCAACGTCCCCGCCTGCGAACGC
>JAFDAW010000256.1 GCA_019313605.1 Deltaproteobacteria bacterium | reverse complement strand
CGATCGAGAAGCGCAATTCCATGTCGAGCGGACAATGGCGGCGGGCCGCGTCCATCAGGATGTCGGGAAGGTGATGGGCGTTGACGATGACTTCGCTCACGCCGTGGCGTGCGAGCAGCGCGAGCGTGTAGGCGATGAGCGGAATGCCGCGCACGGGAAGGGCGGGTTTCGGGCGGAGCTCGGTGAGCGGCCGAAGCCGGGTGCCGAGCCCCGCGGCGACGATCATCGCTCTCACAAAAGCTCCGGTATCGCTTGAATCAGGTCGTTCAAGTCACTGTACTCTTTCAGGTTTGAAGAAATTCGACTAGAGGCCTTCTGCAGGTAGCGGCGCGTCGCGGAGAGGTAGCGCAGATAGCGGTCGTCGCCCCGCTCTGCCGCCACGGCGCGGAACAGGGCGTGGTCCTTTCCCTTGCGGGTGAGGGTGAGCAGATCGAAGCGCAAGCGGAAGGTCTCTTCGTCCGGGCAATCCGGCAGCGCGGTGCGCACGCGCGCGAGGTGTGCGTCCACGGCAGCGTCGTCGAGTTCGACGTAGGAATCCCGCAGCAGACAGACCAGGTCGTACTCGGGCGGGGCCATGAAGGCGCCCTGAAGGTCGATCATGACGAGGCGCGCGGCCGATCGCGATCGATCGACGACGTGGAGGTTGGCGCTCTGCAGGTCGCGGTGGGCGAGTCGCTGCGGGGCGCCACCAACGAATTGGCCGATTCGCTCGAACGCATCGCGGACCACCTGGGTCTCCGCGGGGCTCGCCCCGCGATCGCCGCCGAGGCTCCAGCGCGCAAAGCGCTCCGCCTTGTATTGAAAGTGGGCGGCGTCGAGTCGCCGCTGGAAGTTCGCAATCTCGTCGCGCGGCTGGACGTGTTGGAGCTGCGGCACGAGCGCGCAGGCCTCGGCGTAGAGGCTTTCGAGTTCCGAGGCGCTCGCCGTGCCCGCGAAATTGGCAAGCGAGACCTGGCCCAGGTCTTCGAGCAGTTCGACGCCGTGCGCGGGATCTGCCGCGTAACGCCGCGGTACCGGAAGGCCTTCGGATTCGAGCAGGGCGCGGATCGGTTCCAGGGGCGGTTCGGGCGGGATGCCAGCAGGTCGTCCAGTTGGATCTTCGGGTGCGTCGATTCGTGCGACAAGTGTTCTTGGGGTCAATTCCGAAGCAGTTTCAGAAGGTTCGAGCCATATCCTCGAAAACATCCGAAGTCCGAGTGCGCCCTGGAGTGGCTCGATTTTGGAGACGCCAGCCCCGAACTGGTCGGCGACGAGGCCCGCGATGATCGCGTCGGATTCCTGAGAGGATCGGCTTTCGCTCACGCAGATTTCCCGGATGGCACCCGCCCCGGAGTCTTCCCCGACTCCGAGCCGCGCGTTAGAAGAATACCCGGCACCAGAACAGCGCGGCGAGTGCACCGCCAATGTCCGCGGCGATGCACGCGAAGACCGCGTGTCGGGTGGCTCGCAGTCGGATGCTGCCGCAGTAGAGCGCGAGTACGTAGAAAGTCGTCTCGGTGCTCCCGGCCAGTACGGAGACCAGGTAGCCGATGAATGAGTCCGGTCCGTAGATCTGCATCGTTTCAGTCATGACGCCGAGGGCGCCCTGAGCGGACAGCGGACGCATGATCGCCATCGGCAGCGCTTCTGCGGGGAATCCGATCAGCGACGTTACGGGGGTGATGGCCGCCAGTACGATATCGAGCGCTCCGGATGCGCGAAAAACCCCAATCGCTACGAGGATCGCGACGAGGAATGGAATGATCATGATGACGATCTGGAAACCCTCGCGCGCACCCTCGACCAGAGAATCGTAGACTTTGACGCGGGTGCTCAGCGCGAAGAGCGAGATTCCGACCGCCAGCAGTGGCATCAGCCAACTGTTGAAGATCGCGAGCATTGCCTCCCGCGCGTCTCCTTCTGCAACTGCCAGATCGCGGGCGATCATCGCGGCGATCCACGCGCCGACCGCGAGCATCAACGCGACACCCCAGCGCGACAAACTCTTCGCGTCGTGCGTTTCCGGCACTTCGATCTCGTCGAGATCACTTTCCTCGACCTTCGCGCCTTCGGGGAAGATTGCCGCGGAGCGTTCGTAGGAGAACACGTTCAGGCGCGCGAGAAACTTGGCGACGATGATTGCGGTGATCGTCGAGCAGAGGGTTGCGAGAATCGAGGGGACGAAGATCCCGCCCGGGTTGGTGGAGTCGAGGCTCGCTCGGACGGCCATCGTGCCGATCGGGATGACCGCGATCCCCGCGGTGTTGATCGCCAGGAAGAGCGCCATCGAATCCGTCGCGACGGCCTTGTTGGAATTCAGCTTCTGCAGCTCGTGCATGGCCTTGAGGCCGAAGGGCGTAGCTGCGTTGCCGAGTCCGAGAACGTTCGCGGACATGTTCAGGATCATCGCGCTGATCGCGGGGTGATCGGAGGGGACTCCCGGAAACAGCCAGCGCATCACGGGGGTGAGCGCCCGCGCGATGTTTGCCATCACGCCCGCATCGCGCAGCACGCGCATGAATCCGAGCCAGAGCGCCATCGTGCCGATCAAGCCGAGTGCGATGTTGACGGCTTGGCGCGCGGAATCGAAGAGGGCCTGGTTGACCGCCGCCATGCTGCCGTTGAAGGCCGCAGTGACGACCGCACCTACGAGCAGTGCGATGAAAATCGCGTTGAGCACGAACCCCCCGGACGTGTCTGTCGATCTCGATTGCCGCGCCGAACGCTCCCGGATAAGCTGGGCTACGTCAAGCGCGTCTCCCGGAAGCTCCCCCAGCTTCTCGGCGCCCGTGGTGCCAGCGGTGAGTCCTTTCTCCGGCAGGTCCGTTCGAGGGTTCGAACGGCCGCCGAAATGGAAAGCGAATCAGTGAACTTGCGCTGCAGAGCGGGCTTGAAACACCCGAGGAGAGGATGCATGCGTCGCCCCTGGAGCGGAATTGCCGCAGTACTCGCTTTGTCCCTGGCCGCGCCGGCCACGGCGAATGACCTCTCTTCGCGCCTCGACACCGCGCTGCGCAGCCGGGCGCTGCGGGATGCGCGCATCGGTGTGTTGGTGGTCGCGCAGGACGACGGCCAGGTGCTCTACGAGCGCCGGGCCAATCGGGCGCTGACGCCCGCCTCGAATCAGAAGATCCTGACCGCGATCGCAGCGCTGTCGGCGTTTGGGCCCGCACACCAATTCGTCACGCAGATTTACGCGAACGCGCCCCCGGACGCCGAGGGAGGTGTCGACGTGCTCGCCATCCGCGGAGGGGGCGATCCCTCGCTGACCTCGGAGCAATACTGGCGGCTTGCCGCCGACCTGCGATTGCTCGGGATCCGCAAGATTCGCAACGGGCTGCTGCTCGACGCGAGCGCGTTCGATGGCGAACGCTGGCATCCGAGCTGGGGGCAGACTTCGGCGCGCGCCTACCACGCACCCGTTGCCGCGCTGTCGGCGAACTACAGCGCGTTTTCCGCCAGCGTGGAGGCGGGCGCGAAGCCGGGCGATCCCGTGCGGGTGCTGTTGGATCCCCCGGTCCCGCACCTCCGACTCAACAACCGGGCAAAGACCGGCAATTCAAAAGCTTCGAGGAGCCTCGCGGTCGATCGGATGCGCTCTGGCGGGGTTGAAGAAGTCGTCGTTTCGGGAACTGTGCGCGCGGCGAGCAACTCCAAGGCCTACCACCGAAGCGTGTTGGACCCCGTTCGCTACGCGGGCTCGGTCTTGCGCGCGCAGCTCGAGGCAAATGGAATCGCGGTGGAGGGAGAAAATCGTCTCGGGACCGTTCCCGAATCGATGGTTCTGCTGGACGAATTCAAAGGCAAGAGCCTGGCCGATGTCGTGCAGCTGTTTCTCAAGTACAGCAACAACACGATGGGAGAGACGCTCGTCAAGGCGCTGGGGGTTCGCAGTGCCGGCGTCGGCAGCTGGTTGACCGGGATCGCGGCCGTGCGCGCGGAACTCGAGCGGCTCGGCATCGATGTGGCGGGGCTCTCGATCGTGGACGGCTCGGGGCTCTCGTACGAAAATCGGGTGACGCCGCGCGCGCTGGTATCCGCACTTCGCGTCGCAAGATCTTCATTCGATTTCGGCCCAGAATTCGTCGCCGCGCTGCCAATCGCCGCGGCGGACGGGACATTGGAAAAACGAACGGAGGGCGCAGCGGATCGGGTGCGGGCGAAGACGGGCCTGCT
>JAFDAW010000255.1 GCA_019313605.1 Deltaproteobacteria bacterium | reverse complement strand
CCTCGCCGTAGCGCCGCTATGGCTGCGTTTTCGCGCCTTGACGGCGACGCGGTCGCTAGCATCGCTGGCCTTCGGCCAGCTCGCCTCGGCCCGAATCTCCGCACCGGGCTCGGTTCGGAGTATTTCAGCAACTTGCTAGTACCGCTCGCGGCGCGGCGCGAAATCTGAAGCTTCAAACCCGCGTGAAGTCCGTGTAGACTCGCGTGCCAGCCACTTCGGGAGTAGAGGTTGTCGATTTCCCAAGCCGACCTGAAGAACGCCTTCGCGCGCCGGGCAACCGGTGTCACGATCGTCACCGCGCGCGCGGGCGACCGGATCCACGGGATGACGGTCTCGGCGTTTGCCGAGGTTTCGCTCGAGCCGCCGCTCGTTCTGGTTTGCATCGACAATGCGGCGAAGACGCATTCCCTGATCGAGGAGGGAGGCGTCTTCGCGGTGAACATCCTGGCTCGCGGCCAGGAACCACTCGCGGAGCGCTTTGCGAGCAGGGAAGTAGAGGATCGACGCTTCTCGGACCTCGAATGGGAAACCGGAGCGACCGGCGCACCGCTTCTCGCCGGATCCATCGCGCAGCTGGATTGCCGGCTCGCGTCGGCCCACGAATCGGGCGATCACACGATCTACACCGGCGAAGTCGTCGAAGTTCGACTCTTCGATGGCGATCCGCTGGTGTTCTACGACCGGGACTATCGCGGCCTGGCCGATTAGCCAGGCTGCGGCTGGCCGATTAGAGCCAGGCTGTGCGGCCTGGCCGACTAGCCGGCGGGTGTCAGGCGCCGCTCTCCATCGCCTCTGTGTAGCTGCCGGTGCGCGCAGCGCCGTTGCATCGCGCGCGGTGGAGATACGCCTGCTGGGCTGCGGGCATTTTGGCCGCGCTGCCACCCCAGGCCTTCAGCGGCGCCGCCTGCAGCGCGCGTCCGTAGGAGAAACTCAACTCCCAGGGGCCGCCTCCGAGCTTGTTCATCTCGTTGAGGTGCGCTGTAGCCAACTCGTCGCTTTGCCCGCCCGATAGGAAGACGATCCCAGGCATCTCTTCGGGGACGGTCTTTCGGAAACACGCGAGCGTCGCCTCCGCCACCTCTCGAACACTCGCCTGCGTCGGGCAGGTGCTTCCCGAAAGGACCATGTTCGGCTTGAGGATGATCTCGTCAAGCGGTACGCGCTGGTCGCGGAGTTCGGCGAAGACAGCCGCGAGTGCGTTCTCCGTCACCTCGTGACAGCGTTCGATCGTGTGTGAGCCATCCATGATCACTTCCGGCTCGACGATCGGGACCAGATCGCCTTCAACGCAGAGGGCCGCGTAACGGGCCAGGGCGTGGGCGTTGGCGTGGATGCAGCCGTCGCTCGGAATGCCGTCGCCGATATTGATGACGGCGCGCCACTTCGCGAAACGCGCTCCGAGCTGTCGATACTCGGCGACGCGCTCGCGCAATCCGTCGAGCCCCTCGGTTACTTTTTCACCGGGGCAAAGCGGGAGATCTTTCGCTCCCTTATCGACCTTGATTCCCGGCAGGATTCCCTTGCTGGTGAGCAGTTCGGGGACGGCGACCCCGCTCGAAGTCTTCTGGCGGAGGGTTTCGTCGAACAGGATCACACCGCTGACAAATTCTTCGGCGCCTTCGGTCGTGAAGAGCATCTCGCGGTAGGAGAGTCGATTCTGCTCGGTGGATTCGACGTTGATCGAATCGAATCGCTTCTTGATGGTCGGCGAGCTTTCGTCCGCTGCGAGAATTCCCTTGCCGGGGGCCACGATGGCCCGCGCGATATTGGCTAGTTCAGACACGGTTTATTCCTTTCGCTGCTATGCCCAGTAGTTCCTCGGCCCATCGGCCGGGCGTCCGGAAACACTGAACCGGGCTTCTCCGAATCATGAGTGCCGAAGGCCCAACGTCTGGCTGGGTGATCTTCGGTCCAAGTGGTGCGGCAGAGAGGATTCGAACCTCCACGAGGTTGCCCCCGCCAGCCCCTCAAGCTGGTGCGTCTACCAATTTCGCCACTGCCGCGTGGGACGAGCGCGCTGAGAATACCGAACGCTGGGATTGCGACCAATTCAGGGGGTCGCGTCGGCCTCGTTCGCGTCTTCTTCAATGAACTCATCGAGAGCCGCGCCGTCGCCGGTCGCGTCCATCGGGTCAGCTTGTGGAGCCCCCGCGTTCGCCTCTTCCGGCATCACGGTGCCCAGGTCTTCGAAGGGGGCTTGCTCGCTGGTCTCGATTTCGCCATCGAACAAACGCTCGCCGGCTTGTTCTGTCAGGAGGTAAGAGAGCGACAGGCTGGTCAACATGAAGACCGTCGCGCAGATCTTGGTGAGCAGGGTGAGGAAATTACCCGCGCCACGGCTGCCAAAAACCGTCGAACTCGCGCCGCCGCC
Organism: Deltaproteobacteria bacterium; assembly: GCA_019313605.1. Lineage (GTDB taxonomy): Bacteria > Myxococcota_A > UBA9160 > UBA9160 > SMWR01 > JACZVU01. The sequence continues at coordinate 4,706 of JAFDAW010000255.1, read as the reverse complement.
GAACACGGCGCCCATTTCGGCACCCTTGCCCCGCTGCAGCAGGACCACGGCGATCAGAAAAATACAAACGATGACGTGCAGGACGGTCAGGGCTGAAATCATTGGTTCCTCTGGCTCTGGAAGAGCACGATGCGCGAGAAGGCCTCGGGGTCGAGGCTGGCGCCACCCACCAAGGCGCCATCGATATCGGGCTGGCTCATCAGATCATAGACGGTTTCTGGCTTTACGGAGCCCCCGTATTGGATCCGGATGCGATTTCCGGCCTCCCCGAACTGGGCCGAAAGCTGCCCGCGGATGTGCGCGTGGACCTCCTGGGCGATCTCCGGCGTCGCGGTGCGGCCGGTGCCGATGGCCCAGACCGGCTCGTAGGCGACGACGACCTGCTCGGCCTGATCGCTGGAGACACCGGCCAGGCTCTCGCGGAGCTGCGTCTCGACGATCTCGAGCGCCTGGCCCGCATCGCGCTGCTCGAGCGTCTCGCCCACGCAGACGATCGGGCGGATCTCGCAACGGAGCAGAGCCGAGGCTTTTTGCGCGACGAATTCGCTGGATTCACCGAAGAGTGCGCGCCGTTCGCTGTGGCCCACGATCGCATAGGCGCATCCCATGTCGGCGAGCATTCCGGCGGCGATTTCGCCAGTAAACGCGCCGCTCTCTTCAGGGTTGACGTTCTGGCCCGCAGATTGGATCGCGGTTCCGGCGATTTCGTTTGCGAGGCGATCGAGCAGCGTGAAGGGCGGGGCGATCACGATGTCGACCTCGTCGGCGTTCGCGACGAGGGGAATGAATCGGTTGGTGAACGCGCTGGCGTCAGCCGAGTTCATGTTCATCTTCCAGTTGGCTGCGAAAATCGGTCTGCGCATGGTTTATCGCTCCAGTGCGGCGACGCCGGGTAGCGTCAAGCCCTGAACGTATTCGAGCGAGGCGCCGCCGCCGGTTGAAAGGTGATCGATTCGATCTGCCAGCCCAAGTTGATGGATCGCGGCGAGGGAATCCCCGCCACCCACTACGCTGGTTGCAGGTGAGTCGGTGACCGCGGCTGCGACGGTTTGGGTGCCCGCCGCGAATGCCTCCATCTCGAATACTCCCATCGGGCCGTTCCAGAAAATCGTCTTCGCGTTCGCGGCTTCCGACGCATAGCGGTTCGCGGTATCGGGGCCGATGTCGAGGCCGAGGGTTCCGTCGGGGATTTCGGCAACCACCCGCGACGGCGCGTCGGCTTCGAATCGATCGGCAACGACATGGTCGCTGGGTAGAAGCAGACGTCGACCGGCATCGCGAGCGGCGCGCTGCACCGCCAATGCGTCGCCAAATCGATCGGGTTCGACGAGGGAATTGCCGATAGCTCCGCCGTTTGCCGCGATGAACGTGTACGCCATGGCACCGCCGATCGCGAGCACGTCCGCGTGGGGAGCGAGGGCTTCGAGCACGGAGAGTTTGTCGGACACCTTCGCGCCACCGAGGATGACCAGTAGCGGCCGGGTGGGTTCGCGGACCACCTGGAGGTGTCGCAACTCGGAGTTCATCAGATCGCCCGCAGCCACGCGGTCGAAATGGGCGGCCATCCCCACGGTCGACGCGTGGGCCCGGTGCGCGGTCCCGAACGCGTCATTGACGTAGACGTCTGCGAGGGGGAGAAATCCGGATCGTTGCGCTCTTCGCCCGCGTGGAAGCGCAGATTTTCGAGGAGCAGTACCCGTCCATCGCCGAGTTCATCGATCGCCGAGCGCGCGCTCTCGCCCACGCACTCGTCGCAAAACGCAACCCCCGCGCCCAGCAGCTTGGCGAGTCGCGCCGCGACCGGCCGCAGCGAGAGCGCCGCCATGCGCTGGCCCTTGGGTCGACCGAGGTGGGAAGCGACGATGACCCGCGCCCCCGCTTCGCACAGCCTGCGAAGGGTGGGCAGCGAGGCGCACAGGCGCGAGTCGTCTGCAACGGCTCCGTCGCGCAGCGGCACATTGAGATCCGCTCGCACGAAGACGCGCTGCCCACGCACGCCTTGGGCGAGCAGGCCGTCCAGGGTCTGTACGCCCATCCGGTACTTCAGCTGCCCATCAGCAGCGCCAGGTCGACCACGCGGGAAGAGTATCCCCACTCGTTGTCGTACCAGGCGAGGATCTTCGCAAAATTGCCGTCCATCACCCGGGTGTTTTGCGCGTCGAGGATCGACGAGTGTCGGTTGCCCACGAAATCAATCGAAACGAGCGGTTCATCGCAGTACTCGAGGATTCCCTTGAGAGGCCCGATCGCGGCAGCCTGCATCGCCGCGTTGATGGCGTCCGCATCGGTCGACTTGCCGAGCTTGATGCTGAGATCGACCACGGAGACGTCGGCGGTGGGAACCCGCATCGCGTAGCCATCGAGCTTGCCCTTGAGCTGGGGCATCACGAGACCGATCGCCTTGGCGGCGCCGGTCCCGGTCGGGATCATCGAGACTGCACCCGCGCGCGCTCGGCGCAGATCCTTGTGCGGAGAATCCTGCATGACCTGATCGTTCGTGTAGGCGTGGATGGTGGTCATCCAGCCACTCTCGATCCCGTACTCGTCGTCGAGCACCTTCGCGACGGGCCCGAGGCAGTTGGTGGTGCAAGAGGCGTTCGACACGATCCGATGCGCGGCGGGATCGTAATCATCCGTGTTGACACCGAGCACGAGCGTGACATCGGGTTCTTTCGCGGGCGCGCTGATGATGACCCGCTCGGCGCCCGCGGTCAGGTGCTTGCTGGCATTCTCCCGATCGACGAAAAGGCCGGTCGATTCGACGACGATCGCGGCTCCGAGCTTGCCCCAGGGCAGATTGGCCGGATCGCGCTCGGTGCTGATCGGGATCGTCACGCCATCCACGACGATCGCGTTGTCTCCCGCCTCCACCGAGCCCGGGTAATGGCCGTGGACGGAATCGTATTTGAGCAGATGAGCCAACGTCTTGGCGTCGGTCAGATCGTTGATGCCGACGACTTCGATATCCTGGCCGCGCGCGGCCCGGAATACCAACCTGCCGATGCGACCAAAACCATTGATGCCAACTCGGATTGCCATATTTGCTCCCTAATTTGAACGAGGGGCGGGCAAGGTACCGACCTCGCGGATGTGGCGCCAGAAAACAGCCGGTTCGGTCACCCATCCGCCTCACTGAAGGTATGCGTAGAAGGACGGGGGGCTCTCGCTCTGCGCATTGCCGCTAAGCTCGGGGTCGAATCGAAGGGGGGGCCGTTGATCGTCGGGAGCGGAATCGACGTCATCGAGATCGATCGCGTAGAGAGCCCGTTCAGAAATTGCCGATTGTCGCTCGCGGCGTCGCGCCGGGCTGCACTTCGCGGTGCGTTTCGCCGTCAAGGAAGCCGTGATGAAGGCACTCGGGACCGGCTGGGCGGGGGGCGTCCGTTGGGTGGACATCGAGACGGTGTCCGAGCCCGGCGGGAGCCCGGATCATTTGTCGCTGCGACTGCACGGTCGGGTCGCGGAGCTGGCCGCAGCGAGGAACGCGCACCCCCACCTGGCGGTCAGCCGCACCCGCAGCCACGCGATGGCCTTCGTGCTTTTCGAGAATTCCGACCGGTGAGCGCGGACCTCCGCGGAGAGCGGGCTGACGGCTTCCGGCTTGGGCGGCGAGGGGCTGCGCTGCTCGTGATTGCCCTTCTGCTTGCGATCGGAATATACGTGGAGAAGCTGCGAGACGACGCGGCGGCCCGCGCCGCCTTTCCACTCGAAGCCGGGCGGAGTGCGGTTGCGGGCATAGCGGCGCCCGTCGAGATCTACCGCGATTCTCGCGGCATCCCGCACATCCAGGCGACCAACGATCTGGACGCCTACTTCGGGTGGGGATTTGCGCACGCCCAGGATCGCCTGGCGCAAATGATTTGGCTTCTCACGAGTGCGCGAGGGCGAACGGCGGAAATTGTCGGGGCCGCGGGCCTGGAAGCCGACCGCTGGGCTCGAACGCTGGATTTGGGAGGGCTCGCCGATCGCCAGTTCGAGCGTCTCGACGAAGATTCGCAAGCGCTGCTGGTCGCCTACGCGGCGGGAGTCAACGCGCGATTGGAACGGATTCGAGATGGCAGGGTCGCCGCTCCGATCGGGTTGCAGGGCGCGGAGCTCCCAGCTGATTTATGGCAGCCGTCGGACTCACTGGCGATTTCGAAGTTCTACAGCTGGGCGCTCGCGGATAGCGTCGATGTCAGCCTGGTACTCCGAGACATCACGGCCTATCTCGGGAGTCGGGCCGCACGGCCGTTTTTCCCGTCGGTTGGAGAAGATCCACCGAGCCCGTTTCAGGGCGTGTTGGCGAGCGACAAGCCGCGTGATCGATCCGCAGCCGCACCCACGGCTGGGCTCGAGCGCCTGCGCCGGGCGTTCGGCCTCAATGGCCGGGCTGTAGGTAGCAGCGCGTGGGTTCTGGGCGGGAACCACACCGAAAGTGGCCATCCGATCCTCGCCGCGGACTCCCATCTGGAGGCCACAGCGCCGGCACTGCTGCACGTCGTACACGTGCGCGGCGCCAAATTCGATGTCGCCGGCACGGCCGTGCCGGGGATTCCCGTGATCTGGACGGGCCACAATCAACGGGTTGCCTGGGCTTCGACCAGCGCACGGATCGCGACCATCGATCTGTATAACGAAACGCTTGGGGAGTCGAATTCAAAACGGTTTCACGACGGGAAGGGCTGGCGGGATCTCGAACAGCGCGTGGAGGTGATCGAGGTTAG
>JAFDAW010000254.1 GCA_019313605.1 Deltaproteobacteria bacterium | reverse complement strand
AGCACATCAGCGTCCACGAGGGCGACGTGGTGCGGGCCGGCGAAGCGCTGATGGACGGCTCGTCGAATCCCCACGACATTCTCAGGATCAAGGGCGAGAAGGAGCTCTCCAAATATCTGGTCGACGAGGTCCAGGAGGTCTACCGACTCCAGGGCGTTCGCATCAACGACAAGCACATCGAGGTGATCGTCAAGCAGATGCTCCGCCGTGTGCGGGTCATCGACGTCGGCGATACGGACTTCCTGATCGGCGAGCACGTCGAGAAGATCGTCTTCGAGGGGACCAATTCGCGGATGCTGGATGAGGGCAAGCAGCCCGCCCTGGCCGAGCCGTTGCTGCTCGGGATCACCAAGGCGTCGCTGTCCACCGAGTCGTTCATTTCGGCGGCTTCGTTCCAGGAGACCACGAAGGTCCTGACCGAGGCCTCGATGTGGGGCAAGGTGGATCAGCTGCGGGGCCTGAAGGAGAACGTCATCATGGGGCGGCTGATTCCCGCCGGGACGGGGATGGCCCGTTACCACCAGATCGGGATCCAGGTCGACGCCCCCGAGGAGCTGATGGAGGGCCCGGAGGAGGAGCCCCTCGCAGAGCTTCCCGTGCCGTCCGAGGCGCCCGCTGTAAGCCCGGATGGACTGATGGTTGCGCCCGGATCGCCGCCGTTGGATATTGAAACCTGAGCACCGGTTAGGGGTTTGAGCCGCGCCCCGAATCGGGTTATGATTTGCGCCCTGTCTTCGCCTGTTCCGAACGTTGACAGGGCACGGAAGCTCGCTAAGATGCAGCGGTTTTTGGCATAGGCCACCTGCCTGAGTTCCGCTTCTGGCAAGACATGGGTACCGCCCGAGGAATCGATTCCTCCGCCCCCTTTGTCGCCGCAAGTAGGACACAGGGGGGTGGTGTGTTCGCGCAAGGTGCGCGTTCCGATGCGAATCAGAGTTCCGCCACGCAGTTTCGAGGAAACACCGAAATGCCGACGATCCAGCAGCTCGTTCGTCGGGGACGTGAACGCAAGCAGTCGCGATCGAAATCCCCCGACCTGATGAGCGCGCCCCAGCGGCGCGGTGTGTGTCTGCGCGTCTTTACCGCGACACCCAAGAAACCGAATTCTGCGCTGCGCAAGGTGGCTCGTGTGCGCCTGACCAATGGTCGTGAAGTCAACGCCTACATTCCGGGTGAGGGGCACAACCTGCAGGAGCACTCGGTCGTGTTGGTACGCGGCGGTCGTGTCAAGGACCTTCCCGGCGTTCGTTACCACATCGTTCGTGGCACGCTCGACACGACGGGAGTTGCGGATCGACATCGCGGACGATCGCGATACGGAACGAAGAGACCGAAATAGTTTTTCCGTTTGCGGCCGCACGGGCGTCGAGGGACGTACCGCCCGGTCGCTGATTTTTTTGTGTTGGGCCTGGACCCGACAGGAGTGCGACGACGACATGCCGCGACGACGAGAAGTACCGAAGCGGACGATCTTCCCGGATCCCAAGTACGGTGATCGGATGGTCGGCCGCTTCACCAACGTGATCATGAAGGACGGCAAGAAGAGCACTGCGGAGCGCATCGTTTACGGAGCGTTCGAGGTCATCGAGAAGAAGACCCGCAATGATCCGTTGGCGATGTTCAGGCGCGCACTCGACAACATCCGCCCGCGCGTCGAAGTGAAGTCGCGGCGGGTTGGCGGTGCGACCTACCAGGTCCCGATCGAAGTTCGTACCGAGCGTGCCAATTCGCTCGCGATGCGCTGGCTCTCGAGCTACGCGCGCAGTCGAGCGGGCAAGAGCATGCACGAGAAGTTGGCAGACGAGATCATTGACGCCGCAAACGAGCGCGGCGAAAGCGTGAAGAAGCGCGAAGACACCCATCGAATGGCAGAGGCCAACAAGGCCTTCTCTCATTATCGCTGGTAGAGCCGGTCAACCGAGAACTTGGACTCACGAAAATGCCCCGCACGACACCGCTCGAAAGGACTCGGAATATCGGCATCATGGCCCACATCGATGCGGGTAAGACGACCACGACCGAGCGGATCCTCTTCTACACGGGCGTCAACTACAAGATGGGCGAGGTTCACGACGGTGCGGCGACGATGGACTGGATGAAGCAGGAGCAGGAGCGCGGGATCACCATCACGGCCGCAGCGACGACCTGCTTCTGGAAGGATCACCGGATCAACATCATCGACACGCCGGGTCACGTTGATTTCACGGTCGAGGTGGAGCGTTCACTTCGGGTCCTGGATGGAGCGATCGGTGTTTTTTGCGGAGTCGCGGGTGTGGAGCCTCAATCCGAAACGGTCTGGCGGCAAGCGGATCGCTACGAGGTGCCGCGCATCGCCTTCGTGAACAAGATGGATCGGATCGGTGCGGACTTCTCCCGCGTCGTCGGCACGCTTCGCGATCGACTCGGTGCGACCGCTGTTCCGCTCCAGATTCCGATCGGATCCGAAGAGGACTTCCGGGGCGTGGTGGATCTGCTGACCGAGAAAGCGATCTACTGGGATGACGATGAGCACGGCGCCGAATTCTACGAGCGCGAGATTCCTGAAGAGCTCACGCATGTGGTCACAGAGGCCCGCGAGCACATGATCGAAGCGGTTGCGGGGCTCGACGAAGCGCTTACCGCGAAGTACCTCGACAACGAAGAGATCTCGGCGGATCAACTCCGCAAGACGATCCGCGAAGCGACCCTCGAACTCAAGATCGTTCCGGTTTTCTGCGGGAGCGCGTTCAAGAACAAGGGCGTGCAGCCCCTCCTGGATGCGATCGTCGATTTCCTGCCGTCGCCCCTCGATGTCGCAGCCGTCGAAGGCATTCATCCGCGCAATCAGTCCGTCGTCGTGCGCGACGCGGACGACAACGCACCCTTCAGCGCGTTGGCGTTCAAGCTCGCGACCGACAAGCATGTGGGGCATCTCGCCTATGTCCGCGTCTACTCCGGCCACGCGAAGACCGGCGATCAGATCCTCAACGCGAACCGGGGTCGCAAGGAGCGCATCGGGCGACTGCTTCAGATGCACGCCAACAAGCGCCAGGATCTCGACGAGATCTGGGCGGGAGACATCGCCGCAGTCGTCGGCTTGAAGGAAGTGACGACAGGGGAGACGCTCTGCGATTTCCAGAAGCCGGTGATCCTCGAATCCCTCGATTTTCCGGAGCCGGTCCTCTCGATCGCGATCGAGCCCCGCACCACCGCCGACATGGAGAAGCTTTCAACTTCTCTCCAGCGCCTCGTGCACGAGGATCCCTCCTTTCGCGTCGCCGTCGATTCCGAGACGGGCCAGACGATCATTTCGGGGATGGGCGAGCTGCACCTCGAGATCATTACCGACCGCCTGGTTCGCGAATTCCAGGTCGGCGCCAACGTTGGCAAGCCCCAGGTCGCCTACCGGGAAACGATCACGAAGACCGCGAAGGTCGAAGGGCGCTATGTGAAGCAGACGGGCGGTTCAGGCGACTTCGCGGTCGTCAAGCTCGAGGTTTCGCCCGGTGAGCCCGGATCCGGCTTCTCGTTCGAGTCGGCGATCAAGGGCGGCGCGATCCCGAAGGAGTTCGTGAGATCGGTCAAGGCCGGCTGCGAAGAAGTGACCCAGAGCGGAATGCTCGCGGGATATCCGGTGGTGGATGTGGCGGTGCGCCTCGTGGACGGCCAGGCGCACGACGTTGATTCGTCCGAACGCTCCTTCAAAATCGCCGGATCGATCGCGATGAAAGACGCGCTGCGGGATGCGAGCCCGATTCTGCTCGAGCCGATCATGGCGGTTGAAGTGGTCACGCCTGAAGAATTTTTCGGCGCCGTTCAGGGCGACTTGAGCAGCCGGCGCGGAAACATCACGGGATTCGAGCGCAGGGGCAACGCCCAGGTAGTTGCTGCAGAAGTCCCGCTCGCGGAGATGTTCGGATACGTCGGCAGTCTGCGCTCGATGACGCAGGGTAGGGCGACGTACACGATGCAGTTTTCACACTATTTGCAGGTCCCGGCGAACGTCGCCGAGGGGCTCGTTTACTACTGACCCAAACGTGCCCCGAACGGGGGGACGAGGAGAATAGGTAGAGCGCTATGGCCAAGCAGAAATTCGAGCGTACGAAGCCGCACGTGAACATCGGGACGATCGGTCACGTGGACCACGGGAAGACGACGTTGACGGCAGCGATCACGCAGCGTCAGGCGAAG
>JAFDAW010000253.1 GCA_019313605.1 Deltaproteobacteria bacterium | reverse complement strand
GCCTCGAGCTTCGCTCGTGGAGTCGCCCGCCTAGACTGCATCGCAGCAATGCGAGGAACCTTGCATCACATACTTGACCTCGAGCGGTTCGCAGCGCACGCTCCGCTGACCCGATGAACGAACGAATCCCCGACGCCGGCGCAGCGGCCCTCTACCAACACGACGTTCGCACCTCGGCGGATCCAGCTACCACTGAGCGCGTATCTCCCTGCCCGATCTGTTCGGCCGAATCAGCGGTTCGGCGTTTCGAAGTGGAAGGAATGGAGGAGAAGCTGGTCGTCTGCACGGAATGCGGGCTCGGCCGCCTCTACCCGGCGCTGAGTTCCGATCGACTGCGGGCTCTCTACCCCGACGAGTATTACGGGGAGCCCGGCCGGAAATTCCAACCCCTGATCGAAGGGCTCGTTAGGGCGGTCGGCGAGCGTCACATTTCGTTTCTCTCCCGCGAACTCCCGGCGGGTGCTCGAATTCTCGATGTGGGTTGCGGGCGCGGTGTGACGCTGGGTGCGCTTGCCGAACAGGGCTTCAAGGTTGACGGGCTGGAGATCAGTGCGGAGGCTGCAAGCGGAGCCGATCCGAGAGTCGAAATCCGAATTGCGGAGAACTTGAAAGACGCCGAGTACCGAGCCGCCAGTTTCGATCAGGTCATTATCTGGCACGTGCTCGAACACATGAATGACCCCGCCGGCACGCTGCGCGAGGCCCATCGGATCTTGAAGCCCGGCGGTCGCTTGATCGTCGCGGTCCCGAATTTTTCGAGCCTTCAGGCGCGCTTCACTGGCGCCGCCTGGTTTCACCTCGATCTGCCACGCCACGTCTTTCACTTTCCGCTTCCCGCGCTGCGGCGCTTATTGACCCTCACCGGTTTTCACGTGCGATCGGTTCATCACTTTTCGTTGCGCCAGAATCCCTTTGGCTGGATCCAGAGCCTGATGAACCGCTTCGGGCCACTCCCCCGCAACGGCCTCTATGTTCTTTTGCATCGCCGCCCGCCCGGTGCGCCGCTGCCCTATGACGCCCGAACCCGCAGGTGGTTGCGGTTTTGGCTGATCGTCAGTGCACCGTTTGCTTTGGGAGCCGCGTTCATCACTACCGCGCTGCGCAGTGGCGCCACCGTTCACGTCGTCGCAATTCGCTGACCCGCATTCGCCGGCACTACCGTCATCGGACTTCAGGATGGATCGAGGTCGACGAGCTGCGCCTCAATCAGCTCCGAGCGCTCGGCTACCGGGTGGGTTCGTAACGGGTCTCCAGCGCCGCGTTGATTCGGTGGCGCTCGAGGGCGAGTTCGATCAGCCGATCGAGCAGGGCCGGGTAGGGGATCCCCGTCGCTTGCCACAACAATGGGTACATCGAGCCCTGAGTGAAGCCGGGAATGCTGTTGACCTCGTTGATGAAGATTTGATCGGTGTCGCGTTCGAGCAGGAAATCGACCCGCGCCAATCCGGCACTCTCCAGTGCGACGGCGGCCCCCACCGCCAATCGGCGCAACTCATTGGCGAGGCTCTCGTCGACAGGCGCCGGGATCAACAGCTCCGTCGCATCGTCGACGTATTTGGCGTCGTAGTCGTAAAACGCGTTTCGCGTGCGAATCTCTCCCGGGATCGACGCTTCGATGGGATCGTTTCCGAGCAGCGCAACTTCGATTTCTCTCGCGTCAATCGCGCGCTCGACGAGAATCTTGGTGTCGTAGCGCGCGGCATCGCGCAGCGCGGGCAGCAGGTCTTCTCTGGATTCCACCTTCGAGATGCCCACCGAAGAACCCTGATTCGCGGGCTTCACGAAGACCGATGTGCCGAGTTCCTCGACCAGGGCGTCCACGACTGCGGCGCCGTCGCCGAGCTGGTTGGCGCGCACGCAGGTCCCCGGCGTAATGGGCAGGCCCGCCGCGGCGAGCAGCCGCTTGGAGACTTCCTTGTCCATCTGGATCGCTGAGCCGAGTACGCCTGCACCCACGTAGGGAATACCCGCGAGTTCCAGTAATCCCTGGAGCGAGCCGTCCTCGCCGCCGCGGCCGTGAATCACCGGGAAGATCACGTCGAACGTTCGGCCGCTCTTCAGATCGGCCTCGCCAACTGGTATCAGTGTATGTTCTCCAGGGGCGACCGGAAGATCGACCTCCTCTCCCTTGACGGCTGCCTGGAGCGCGGCCGGGCTCGGAGGCAGGGCGGGGTCCCCGAGGTGCCAATGCCCGTCGGTGTCGACGGCCACGAGGGTGACGTCATAGCGGGAGGAATCGAGCGCGCCCAGTATCGAAGCCGCCGAGACGAGCGAGACCTCGTGCTCGACCGAGCGCCCCCCAAACAGCAAAGCGACCCTGAGCTTGTCCATCTTTCCCCCCTACCCCAGCTGCAAGCATAGTGGTTGGTGCGCTCAAGACCACGTCGGACGGGTGTTGACCCCTCGACAGCCCACTCTTACCTTGGCGCCGTGGAAGCCTCCCTCGATCTCAGCGCCAAGCGCGCCGCTCTCGATGATGCACTCCGGGCCGCGGGTCGGGTGCTGATCGCTTTTTCGGGCGGCGTCGATTCGAGTTATCTCGCCTACGCGGCACACCGGGTGTTGGGTGAGGATGCCCTCGCGGTCACCGCGGAGTCTCCGTCGTATCCCGCGAGCCACCGCTCGATGGCCGAGCGGGTCACCCGCGAGTTCGACATCCCCCACCGATTTGTGGTGACGCAGGAACTTTCGAACCCGCGCTATCGGGTGAACGCGCCCGACCGGTGTTATCACTGCAAGACCGAACTCTTCGATGTGCTCGGGAGCCTGCGCGACGAGATGGGCTTTGACGCGGTCGCGTACGGGGTGAACGTCGACGACACGGGCGATTTCCGACCCGGCCATCGGGCGGCAGACGAGCGCGGAGTGCTGTCGCCGTTTCTCGAGGCGAACCTCGACAAGGCTGAAATCCGCCAGCTCTCGCGCGAAGCGGGCTTACCGACCGCCGAGCTGCCGTCGTCCGCGTGTCTCTCGTCGAGACTTCCGTATGGAACCGAAGTGACGCCCGAACGGTTGCTTCAGGTGGAGCGCGGAGAGGAGAATCTGCGCGCCCTGGGATTCCGCCAGGTTCGACTACGGCATCACGGGCCTTTGGCGCGGATCGAAATCGCTTCCGATGAGCTCGCTCGCGCCCTCGAGCCCAAGATGGCGCGCGCGATCATCTCCGCGATCAAACCGCTCGGTTTTCGCTGGATCTCACTCGATCTCGAGGGCTACCGGACGGGGTCCCTCAACGAGGTCCTCGGTATTTCGAGCGAGCTTCGAGCGGATTCGTGATCCAGCTGATCGAGTGTGAGGGAGCGCCTCGCGATCTGGGCTTCGATCAGGGGACCCAATGCCGCGTGGCTTTGAACGCCGCCTATCGCAGCCGCTCGCGCTGGCAGCGAGCGCGGCTTCGCCTGCTGGCGGAATCCGAAGCGTGCCGGCGGGCGCGGCTGGAGATCCGGCGCTTCTACCCACAGCAGGCCGAAACCATGGAGGCGATGGCCCGCGCGGCACGTGTCCCGGTTTCGTGGCTGATCGCGAATCTCGCGGGCAATCGCGGAGCCACCTCTCCCGCAGACGCGTTGATCTTGGCAGCCGCTTCCGCAATCACCGACCGGGGAGGGCTACTCGCGCGCGCGCTGCCCGGCGATGCGATCGTGCGGCGGAGCCGACCTGAAAGCGGCTTCCGCTCTGTCGAATTGACGCAACCCTGGCGGGTCGCTCCACTCGCGGGCGTGAACGAGGCCGGGCTCGCGGTCGCATGTGTGGCGAGTCCCGGCGCGGTAGCGGGGTCCCGGCACGCGGTTCCAGCGGCTTTGCTCGCGCACGATTGTCTGCGGCGTTTCGACAGCCTGGACGGCGCGATCGACTGGTTGCTGGTCCGACCCGGTGGTGGAAAGTCGATGTTGGTACTGGCCGACCTTTCTGGTGAGATCGCCGGAGTGAGTGTCGATGGCGACGAGCGAAAAGTTTTTCGGCCCGCCGATGGCCTCATCGTTCACACCGGAGGGCACGCGAGACAGGCCGAAATCGAGAAGGGGCTACGCGAGGCGTCGCCTCTATTGGGCTCCGATCTCGGTCGCTTTTTCGGAATGCCGCTCGTGGTGGTCGGCGATGGGGATCGCTGGTTCGAAATCTGACGACGCCTGCGGTTTCGCCGGGAGGTCTGCCGCGCGTCAGCGTTTGCGCGGGCGACTACTGCCCCGCGAGCCACCACCGGATCGCGATCTACCACCAGACTTTGATCCCCGCGAGCGGGGGCGCTTGCGGGGAGGCTCTTCGGGTGCAGGCGGCGCATCTTCGTCGCCAACGGTGACCGTCGTCTCGGGCTTGTGCTCCTGCAGGTAGAAGGCGCAAAGCGCCGCGAGGTCGCGTTTTCCGTCGGGGGTCGAAATCAGATCTTCCACCATCGGGATGTAGCGATCGACCTTCGCCCGCCGTTCCTGCTCGGGAAGCGATCGGATCTCGTGTTCGACCTTCACGGCGAGGCGCTTTCTCAGCCGCGCGAGGATGTCGATTTCCGTCGGGAGCTTGCGCTCCGTGATCTCGATCTTGTTGACATTTTGCAGATAGCGGAAGTTTCCGATGTCGAGTCCCGAAACCAGCGAGATCGCGACGCCCGCCTTGCCCGCGCGACCCGTCCGTCCCGTGCGGTGGACGTAGACTTCGGGGGATTGCGGTGCCGAATAGCTGATCACGTGGGTGAGATCGCTGATGTCGATTCCACGCGCCGCCACGTCTGTCGCGACGAGAAAGCGCAGTGAACCATTCTTCATCCGGCGCATCGCGTCTTCGCGCGCGACTTGCGAAAGATCGCCTGAGATCTGGTCCGCATCGAGGCCGCGTCTCGTCAGATAGGAAGTCACGAAACGCACGTCGTCTTTGGTGTTGCAGAAGATGATGGCACTCTCGGGATCCTCATCCTCGATGATCCGCGCGAGATTCGCCTCTTTCGCCTGGGCGGTGGTGACCACGTAGTAGTGTTCGATCTGCTGGGGAGAGAGCTGGTCGTCCGAAAGTGACACGAACAGCGGATCGTTGAGGAATACGCGAGACAGCGAACGCACGCGCTCGGGAATGGTCGCCGAGAACAGGCACGACTGCCTCTCTTTGGGGAGGTGCTTTTGGATCTCGCGCATGTCGGGCCAGAAGCCCAGCGAGAGCAGTTCGTCCGCTTCATCGAGCACCAATGTGCCGACCTGGTCGAAATTGAGATTGCCCGATCCGAGGTGGTCGAGAATCCGCCCCGGTGTACCGACCACGACGTGAGCGCCGGCCGCGAAGCCTTCGAGCTGTTGGGTATATCCCACTCCGCCATAGACCGGCACGCAGTTCGCCCCCACGTGTTTGCCCAGGGTTTCGATTTCGAGTGCGACCTGGTTGGCGAGTTCGCGGGTCGGGCTCATCACGAGGGCCTGGCAGGCGGCGATCGAAGTGTCGAGGCGCGCGATGATCGGTATCCCGAAGGCCCCGGTCTTGCCGCTGCCGGTATGCGCCTGGACGATCAGGTCTCGGCCTTCGGCCATCGGGGGCAGCACCTTTTCCTGCACGGGTGTGGGTTCGCTCCAACCGAGGTCGCGAATCCCGTCTTGAACGGCCTCTGGCTGGCTGGCAAAAATGTCGGAGAGGTCTGTCATGTGCGGGCGAGGCTATCACGCTTCACCGGTTGGAGCCCGTGCTAGGCTCGGCCGGTGGCACGTATCAATCGCACAGACGTAGAGCGCGTGGCTTCGCTCGCTCGTCTATCGCTCTCTGATGAGGAGACCGATCGGCTGGTACGGGAGTTCGAATCCTTCCTCGGTTACATCGATACGCTTCAGGAAATCGATACGGCCGGAGTCGTTCCGACCGCACACCCGATTTCGCTGCCCACGCCGACTCGCCCGGATCAACCCGAAGTGGCGATGGACGCCGACCGCGCCGTTGCCAATGCGCCCGAGGCCGCTGGGTCCGCCTTCCTCGTGCCCAAGGTGATTGATACCGAGGCGGAGGGCTGAATGTCCGAGGGGGTCGGGACTCTTCGCGAGCTTCGCGTGGCACTCGACGCTCGAAAAACCTCTTCCGTCGAGATCGTGGGTGAGTGCCTGCGGCGCGCCGAGGCCTCCCAGGAGACCCTTCGCGCGTTT
>JAFDAW010000033.1 GCA_019313605.1 Deltaproteobacteria bacterium | reverse complement strand
CTTTCCAACAAGGCCGATGGCCTGGTCTACTCGACGGTTCGGACCCTCGAGGAATTCGCCGATCAGGTGGGCGACGAAGAGCGCGCGCCGATCCAGGCCGCTCTCGAAGAGGCCAGGGCGGCGATGGACAGCGAGGACATCGAGGCACTCCGGAGCGCCGTTGACGAACTCTCGTCTCTTACCTACAAGATGACCGAGAATCTCTACGCCGCGCTCGGAGATGATGAGTCCGAGGATTCCGACTAAACTCCGCGGCCGGCCCTCCCGCCCATCAGCCCTTCGAGGCCTTTCCATTGGGAAGCCCTGGAAGCTTCCTGGAATGGGAACCTCAATTCAGATCCAGTTAATGGATGTTGCCGTCGTGAATCTCGATCTGGCGGTCCGCGCGTTTGGCGAGGGCCGAGTCGTGGGTGATGACGATGATCGTGCGGCCCTGGGTCCAGAGGTCGGTGAATAGGCTCATGATGTCCTGGCCCGATGCGGAATCGAGGTTTCCCGTCGGTTCGTCGGCCAGCAAGATATCCGGCTCCATCGCCACCGCCCGCGCGATCGCGACGCGCTGCATCTGTCCGCCGCTGAGTTCGGTGGGCTTGTGCTCCATGCGGTCGGCGAGGCCGACCCGCTCCAGCAACTCGGTCGCTCTCTCGCGTCGCGCGCGCGTTGACAGACCGCCGAACAGCAGAGGCAACTCGACGTTTTCGAAGGCCGAGATCTGCGGCAAGAGGTTGAAGCTCTGGAAGACGAAGCCGACCCGGCGATTTCGAATCGTGGCCAACTGCTCCTTGTCCATTCCGGCTACCGATTCGCCGCGCAGCTCGTAGGTTCCCGACGTCGGTGTGTCCAGGCAACCGATCAGGTTCATCAATGTGGATTTGCCCGAGCCCGAGGGGCCGACGAGTGCGATGAATTCTCCCGCGCAGACCTGTAGGTCCACGCCCTTCAACGCCTCGACCTGGATCTTGCCCGTGTCGTAGACCTTGCGGATGCCCTCCATCCGGATGACTTTGTCGCCGGTCGGCACCGGGGCTCGAAGTTTGAACGCGCCTTCACTCATAACGTAGGGTCTCCGCGGGATCGACGAGCGCCGCGCGTCGCGCGGGGAAATAGCCAGCCAGCAATCCGATCGATCCCAGCACCGCTGCATTGAAAATCGCGATCGGCACCGACAGGGTGGGTTTGCCCAACATCTGCAATGCCTCATTGCCGTCGGTCGGAATCCAATCGAGGATCATGACCAGCCCCGTGGCCATGATCAGTCCCAGCGCGCCGCCGATCAACGTGTAGGTCAATCCTTCCAGAACCAGCGGCCCGGTGATCCAGCCCGGGCGCGCGCCGAGAGCCATCTTCACCCCGATCTCCGACGTCCGCTCCTTGACGACTGCGTACATGATGTTGGCGACGCCGATGCCGCCGACGACGAGGGTCAACGCCCCGATGATCCCGAGAAACAGCTGGATGCCCAGCATGATCTTGTCCATCAACACAGCCCCCTCGACGGTGTTCCAGGTAGCGAGCGCCCGTTCGTCCTCGGGGTCGAAGCCGTACTTGGCGCCCAGCGTCTCGTACACCCCCTTCAACACGGCTGGCATTAGATCCGCCCGGAGGGGCTTGACGACGATGGCCTCCAATTCGTTCTCGCCATACTGCGCTTGGAAGGTCGTTATCGGAATCACGCCGTGAGAGGCGTCGGGTCCGCCGTACGTGCCGCTCTGCAGCTTGTCGATCATGACGCCTACGATGGTGTAGGGGACATTGTCGACTAGAATTGACAGCCCGACCGGCTCCTCGGCGCCGAACAGGTCGGTCGCCAATTCGTGGCCCAGAAAGATCACCCTGCGGCGCAGCTTTTCATCGAGGGGATTGAGGAAGCGCCCGCCCGAACGCGGGATGTGGCTGCGGATATCGCCGTAGGAGAGGCTGGCGCCTGTCAGCCGCCTATTGACGGTGTGATTTCCGTAGCGGTAGGCGCTTTGCCATTGTCGCATCTCGCCGCTCACGGCTTCGAGGTTTTCGACGCGTTGCGAGATCAATTCGATGTCCTCGACCCGCGGGAGAATCCACCTTCCGGACGGCAATCCGTTCCAGGGCCGCGTCGTCTCACCGGCCCAGATGATGGCGATGCCGCGTCCGAGGCCCGAATCGGCGGCGAGCAGCTGCCGCTTCAGCCCCTCGCCGAAGGAAAGCAGCAGCAACAACGACAGCGAACCCCAGGCGATCGCGGCGATGGTCAGGATCGCCCGCTTCCTCTGCACCCGCGAAGAGCGCATGAAGAGTTGAAGAACCAGCAGTGGGCGACTGAACACTGTTTGCGCTCCTCAGGTCTTCATCGCGACGACGGGATCCATCGCAGCCGCCGAGCGCGCGGGAAAGAATCCGGCGACCAGGCCGATCAACCCCAGCAGAAGCGCCGTCGTCCCCGCGACCACCGACGAGACGGTCGGTACGCCGATGACGTCGGTGAATCCCAGTGCGGGGACCGCGCTGCAAATCCCGAACGCGATCCCCAGACCCAGGAGCCCGCCGACACCGGTAATGACAAGGGTCTCCAGCATGAACTGACGCAACACCGACCCGGGCTTTGCGCCGAGCGCCATCTTGATGCCGATCTCGCGGGTCCGCTCCTCGACCACCACGTTCATGATGTTGCTGACGCCAATCCCGCCGACGACCAGAGTCAGGATTCCAACGATGCCAACGAACAATCGGAAAGCAAACATGAAAGTGTTGAGAAACTGCGCCTGCTCGCTGGTGTCCCATAACATCAGCGCTTCCTCGTCCTGTGAATCGAAGCGATGCTTCTCGGCCAGGATGGTCAGTACCTCGTCGCTGGCCTGCTGTGTCCGGCCGATATCGCGGGCGGTGAAGATGAAGTTTTCGAGGTACTTCTGTCCGGCCAACATCTGCATCGTCGTCGCCGGAATGATCACTTTTTCCTTGTCCCGTCCGCTGTAGGACGACTGCTGGATCTTCGGCTGCATCACGCCAATGATCGTGAAGGGCGACGCATGGATGCGGATGATCTGCCCGACGGGGTCCGATGCCCCGAACAGCGTCTCCGCCAACTCGTTGCCGAGAAACGCCACTCTTCGCTTCAACCGCTGATCGATCGGATTGATGAAGCGCCCGCCCGCCCGCGGGATCACATTACGCATCTCGCCGTAGGAGGGATGAACCCCCGAGACGTCTACCGAGAGCCGCTTTGAGCCCTGCTGCAGAATCAGCCATTCCCTGTACTCGCTGCTGAGCGCGTCGATCTCGCGGGAGCGCTGTTTGAGCAGCAGCATGTCGCTCTCGTCGAGGTGCACCTCCCGCCCGCGGCCCATACCCTCGAACGGGATCGAAGTACTCGAGGGCCAGGCGATGACGAGTCCGTTGCCCAGACCCGCTGCGTTCTTGATCATCTGGTGATGCAGCCCCTCGCCGAAGGCCAGCAGCAGGCTGACGGCGATGGTTCCCCAGACGATGCCGAAGGTCGTCAGGAAGGTGCGCAGCCTTTGCGAACGCAGATCCCTGATGAGCTGTCGCAGTGTGTTGAGAGAACCCATCCGGATTCCTAACCCAGCACGTCTCGTGGAGGCCGCTGGACGACCTGGCTTTCTTCGCTCAATCCCGAAAGCACTTCGATGTTCAGGCCGTCGGACAGCCCGGTTTTGATCTCGACCTTGACGGGTTCCGCATCCGGCGTCTCGCCGGGGATTTCCACGAACGTCTTCGCGCCATCGTCCTCGAACAGCACCAGGCGTTCGGGGATCATCAAGATGTCGGTCTTCTCCCGGATGACGAGATCGGCGTTTGCCGAGTAGCCGGCACGCAGCACGATCTCGGAAACGGGATCCAGTTCGATCTCGACTTCGAACAGCCGTGCTCCGTCCTTTTCGGTTGCCTGGGGCGCGATGCGGCTGAGCGTGCCGGTCACGACCTGCCCGGGCAGCGCGCCGATCTTCAGTCGGGCGACGACGTCGACACTCAATTTGCCGACGTCGATCTCATCGACGGTGCCGGTGAAGATCAGGTCGGACATGTCGGCGACCGTCGCCAGTTCCGTTCCCTCCTGATAGGAGGTCAGTGGAACGACGGGATCGCCGGGATCGACCAGCCGCTGCAGCACGATGCCGCGGGCCGGCGCCCGGATGATCGACTCCATGCCCCGGCCGCCGCCGTCGATACGTCCGTCGCGAGTCAGTTGCTGGCTGTCTCGTGCGCTGGCCAGTTCGATCTTGGAAAGCTCGAACGTCTCCCGCGTGGCGTCGAGTTGGTCGCCCGAGAGGATTCCCTGCTGAGAGAGTTCGACGGAACGCCGCCAGTCGGCCTCCGCGCGCTTGTAGGCCGACCGCGCCGCCTCCACTCGCCGTACCGATTCCACCAGCTCGCCCGGTGTCGGATCGGGGACGATGTCGAACAACGGGTCGCCGACTTCCACGAGGTCGCCGACGTCGACCATGGTGCGGCTCACGATTCCCGGCAACTTCGACTTGACGCTGAACTTCACCCGTGGCTCGATCTGGCCGACGGCAACCGCCTTTTCGACGATCGAGCCGCGGGTCACCGGGATCAGTTCGATGCCGCCCGTGGCTGGCTCCCGCCCCTGCATCCAACTGTAGGCACCGACGACCACAGCACCGGCGATCAGGAACCCGAAAAGGACCTTCAATAATCGATTCATTTCGCCCTTCGCCCCGAAACCGGGTGCTTCCAGATTCCCGCGGTCACCATTTGTAAGACGTCTGGGTCCCGAAAAGGGTTTACTGTGCGCTCGGCGAAAAGAGGGGCGCCGCACCAGGCCAGCCAATTTGCCCCGAAATGCCGCCGCCGCTAGCGAATTTCAATCGGGTGGTTCTCTGGTCAGCTCACCACCTACCCAGTTGTACGCGCAAGCCGCTGCTTGGTTCGTTTTACGGAGCGATTATTCGAGAAGGAGGATTGGCTTCGCTGATTCGCCGCGGCCCCTTGCGGCGGCTATCGGGGTGCGAACGGTTGCGATTCTTCCGGCGCACCGTTTCTCCTACTGAAGCGTGGGTTTGGAAGGGCCGAAGGGTCTCGTGTAAGGTGGGCGCGCTCCGAGCTGGAGGCGCGCGAAGGTTGGATGTACCCATGTGCGGCTCGTTCGTAGCGCTCGGCGAAACAGGGTCTGAGAGGCGTTTTTAGGGTTCAGAAGGGCTGCGTCAGCGCAATTTTCGGCCTCTGCGAGCCTCAATTTGGAGCACCGGAGCACTTCCATTGGCACGGCGCGATTACTACGAAGTTCTGGGTGTCTCGCGAGACGTCGGCGACGCCGAGCTCAAGAAGGCCTATCGCGCGAAGGCGATGGCGGATCATCCCGACCGCAATCCCGACGACCCCGCGGCCGAGGAGCGCTTCAAGGAGGCCTCTGAGGCCTACGCGGTCTTGTCGGATCCCACGAAGCGACAGGCCTACGACCGCTTCGGCCACGCGGGCGTGGGCGCGGGTGGGCCCGGGGGCGGCGGATTCCAGGATTCCGGCGATCTGGGGAATTTCTCCGATCTCTTCAGCGATCTCTTCGGAGACATCTTTGGCGGGGGTGGTGGCGGGCAGCGGCGCGGCCGCGGCCAGCGCGGCGCAGACCTCCGCTACAGCCTCACCATCGAGCTCGCCGACGTCGTCGAGGGCACCGAGGCCCAGATCAAGATCCCCAAGATGCGCCCCTGCGAGAGCTGCTCGGGCAGCGGCGCCGAGGCCGGCACCCAGCCGGAGACGTGCCCCTCCTGTAATGGAAGTGGCCAGGTCATTCTCCAGCAGGGGTTCTTCCGGATCAGCCGGCCCTGCGAGGGCTGTGGGGGCGCGGGAGAGATCATCCAGCACCGCTGTCGCGATTGCCGCGGTACCGGGCGGATCGAGGCCGAGCAGACGATTTCGGTCAACGTGCCGCCTGGGGTCGACGAGGGGACGCGGCTGCGGCTCAACGGCGAGGGGCAGGCTGGGATCTCCGGCGGACCGCCGGGTGACCTCTACGTCGTGATCTCGCTGAAACCCGATGAGCGCTTCGAGCGCGATGGGGCCAATCTCCACTGTGCGGCTCCGGTTTCCTTTCCTCAGGCGGCTCTCGGCGCCGAAATCGAGGTGGATACGCTCGATGGGAAGGCCAAGCTGAAGATTCCGGCGGGCACGCAGTCGGGCAAAGTTTTGCGCATGCGCGGCAAGGGCGTCTCGACTTTGCGATCCTCCGGCCGCGGCGACCAGTTGGTGCACGTCTACGTGGAAGTTCCGACGCGACTCAACACGCGACAGCGCGAGTTGCTCGAGGAATTGGCCGAGGAGTCGGGCGGCCTCTCTGCGCCGGCATCGCGGGGGTTTCTGGACAAATTGCGGGACATCTTCGAGTAGCCATTTGAAGCGAACGCTTCCCATCCTCGTGTTTGCGCTCGGCTGGATCGCGTGTAGCGGCTTCGGTCCGCGCGCGGAAGTGAAGGTCAGCGAGGCGGAGCGGCGCGACTACGCGGACGCGCTCTCGGTGCTTGGCGACGATCCGGCCGCCGCCGAGCAGCGCCTGGTCCAATTCGTTCAGGACTGGCCGCAGAGTCCGCTTTCGGGTGACGCGAGCATTCGCCTCGCCGAGATGGCGCTGGCGCGCGGCGATCAGGACGACGCGCTGACCCGCTACTACTACGTGGTCCTGAATTTCCCCAAAGGCAACCGAATCGATTCTGCACGAGTGGGAGCCGCTTCGATCGAGTTCGATCGGGGCAACGTGGACGCGGCGATGCGCGCCCTCAACGGCGTCCAGTTGCGTCGGCTTTCGGATGCGGAACGGCAGACTGCGAACCGCCTGCTCGCGGGGGGTGCACGCGATCCCGTCGCGAAGATCGGCCTGCTCGCCACATTGCGCTCCGGCGAGTCCGACGAACAGGTCCGAGCCCGGATCGACGCCCAACTGGACGATCTGCTCGCACAACTCGACCGCGCTCAACTCGCCCTGGTTGCGAAGCGGGTAGAGCCCGAGATCCCTGCGGCTCGCGCGTTGTTGGTCTACGCCGAGCAGGCGCTGGATGTCGGCGACTACGACGGGGCCCGAAGCCGAATCGAACAGGCGTCGCGGATGCAGATGGCGCCCGCCTATGCGACGAGGCTGGCGCTCGCAGCCGATCGGTTGCGGGTGCTGGAATCCGGCCGGACCGATACCGAGTTCTTTCCGACCTTCGAAGATGCGGCCAGCGTCGGCTTGCCGTCGACGAGCGACGCACAGGGTTCGATCGGGGTCGTGCTGCCGCTGAGCGGAAACTTTGCGGACTTCGGCGAAGAGGCCCTGCGTGGCATCTTGCTCGCCGCCGGTACCTTCGACGCGCATCTTCCGATCGAAGAGCGCCCTCGTGTGCGAATTGAAATTCGCGACTCCGAGGGTTCGCCCGCGGTCGCTGCTGCGGCCGTGCGCGAACTTTCACAGGAGAAGGGAATTACGGCGATCATCGGTCCGCTGCTCTCGAAGGAGTGCGAGGCGGCGGCCGTCACTGCCGAAAATCAGCGCGTGCCACTACTCGCACTGACATCCCGCGAGCAAGTCGCGAGTGGTCGGTCTTACGTTTTTCGCGTGCGCACAACGCCGAGCGACGAAGCCCAGACGCTCGCCGACTACGCGATGCGCGAACTCGGCGCGCAGCGTTTCGCGATCCTCTACCCGCGCGATGCCTACGGCGGTGGACTTTCGGGCCTGTTCTGGGATGCCGTCGAGGAGCGCGGGGGCCGGGTGGTCGCTCTGGCCGCCTACGATGCGGAGGCGGTCGACTTCGGCAGCTCGATCCGGCGCCTGGTGGGTTACGAATTGCTGACCCCCGAAGAAAAGGAGTTGATCGAAGAGCGCGAAAAATTGACGAGGAGTGCGCTTCGGCTCCCGCCGGAAGAGGCTGCGCTGGTGCGCGAAGAGGCCCGCTCGATGCTCGGTCCCGATGACGATCCGCTGCCACCGATCGTCGACTTCGATGCGATCTTCATCCCCGAGTCGCACGAAAAGGTGGTGTTGATCGCACCGCAACTCGCATTTCACGAGGCGACGGGAGCCATCCTGCTCGGAACCGACGCCTGGAACGATCCGGATCTCGTTTCGATTGCGCGCAAACACGTAGAAGGCGCGTATTTTACCGCGAGTTTCTACGGCGATAGCTCGGTTGGTTACGTGCGCGCGTTTGCCGACCGTTACGTGGAAACTTTTGGCGCATCCGCCGACGATTTTTCCGCAAGCGCCTACGACGCTGCAAACCTCGTGATGATTCAGCTTGCACGCGGTGTGACTTCGCGCAACGAAATGCGCGATCGATTTCTCGACGTCAAGGGATTCCCCGGTGTGTCCGGAGTGCTTTCGATGGGCGTGGACGGCAATGCCCGCAAGCGCCCCTTCCTGTTGAGCGTTCGTCGCGGACAGATCGTCGAGGCCGACTGAACTTTCTTCGGATTTTCCCCGTATCAAAGTGCGTGTTTTGCGATCGAAGGTCTTCATCTCTCAAGTTGCTTTCCAGCAGCGACGAAGGTGTTGGCATGGAAAATTCTGCCTCCTCCTCCTTCGCGATTCCCGACGAGCTGCCGATCTTGCCGCTGCGTGACATGGTGGTCTTCCCCTACATGGTGGTGCCGCTTTTTGTCGCCCGCGAACGCTCGATTGCAGCGATCGAAGACGCGATGGCGGGCGATCGGTTGATGATGGTGGTCGCCCAGCGCGACGGCAGCGTCGACGCTCCCGAGGCAGACGATCTGTACCGCATGGGAACCGTGGTGATGGTGATGCGCATCCTGCGGATGGGCGATGGCCGGGTCAAGGTGCTCGTCCAGGGGATCGCGAAGGCGATGATCGATGCTTTCGTCGAGCGCGAGGCCTCGACCTGGGTTCGCTTGACGCCCAAGTACGAAGACGATGACGCAGATTGGTGTGTAGAGGCGGAAGCGCTCGTGCGCGCGGTTCGCGGCCACGTGGAGGAGTTGCTCCCGCTGAAGAATCTGCCACCCGAAGTGCTTTCGATTACCGCGAATGTTCACGAGCCGGGCCGCCTCGCGGATCTGGTGGCGTCCAATCTGAAGCTACGCCTGGAAGAATCCCAGGAGATCCTGGAGATCATCGATCCTCTCGTGCGTTTGCGCCGGGTGGACGCGGTGCTGCGCCGCGAGTTGGAGGTCACCAGCGTCCAGGCTGAGATTCAATCGCAGGCTCACGACGAGATGAGCCGCAACCAACGCGAACACTTTTTGCGCGAGCAACTCCGCGCGATCCAGGACGAACTCGGAGAAGCGGATCCGCGCACCGAGGAAGTCGAAGACTATCGGAACAAGGTCGAAGAGGCCGGCATGCCCGAGGAAGCGCTGACGGAATCGATGCGTCAGCTCCGCCGACTCGAGAGGATGCATCCAGAGGGCCCCGAGTCGCAGGTGGTTCGCAGCTACCTCGACTGGATGGTCGAGCTGCCGTGGTCGAATGCGTCACCCGACCAGCTGGACCTCGGAAATGCGCACGCGATTCTCGATGAGGATCACGCACACCTGACGGATATCAAGGATCGCATCCTCGAGTTCCTCGGCGTGCGAAAACTCCGCGGCGATTCGCGCGGTCCGATCCTCTGCTTCGTGGGGCCGCCGGGTGTCGGCAAGACGTCGCTGGGCCGGTCGATCGCGCGCGCGATGGGACGCGAGTTCTATCGCTTCTCCCTCGGCGGAATGCGGGACGAGGCCGAGATTCGTGGCCATCGCCGGACCTACGTGGGCGCGCTTCCCGGCCGGATCATCCAGGGGCTGAAGCAGGTGGGCACCAACAATCCAGTGATCATGCTCGACGAGATCGACAAACTCGGGGCCGATTACCGCGGCGATCCGTCTTCGGCTCTGCTCGAAGTGCTCGATCCGGCCCAGAATTCCAAATTCAGCGACCACTATCTGAACGTTTCGTTCGATCTCTCTCGCGTGCTCTTCATTGCCACCGCGAACCAACTCGACCCGATCCCCAGGCCGCTACTCGATCGGCTCGAGGTGATTCCGATCTCGGGCTACACGCCCGAGGAAAAGGTCGAGATCGCGCGTTCGTTTCTGATCCCAAACCAGATCACCGAGAACGGGCTCGACGAGATGGACATCCACTGGTCGTCCAACGCGGTTCTCGATCTGGTGACCGAGTACACCCGAGAGGCGGGCGTGCGTAACCTCGAGCGACGGATCGCGACGATCTGCCGCAAGAGTGCGCGGCGCGCCGCGGAGGGTGACGATTCTTCGGTGAGTGTCAGTCGCCGCTCGCTCGACAAACTGCTCGGGCCGCCGCCGTTTCTCGGCGAGAAGCCTTCTGCGACCGGTGAGATCGGTCTGGTCAACGGACTCGCCTGGACGGAGAGCGGTGGTGAGATCCTGACCATCGAGGCGACCCTCACACCCGGCAAGGGTCTGGTTCTCACGGGCCACCTCGGCGACGTGATGAAAGAATCCGGCCAGGCGGCGCTGACCTTCGCGCGCGGTTGTGGCACGCAACTCGGATTCGACGAATCCATCTTTTCGCGCAATCAGGTGCACGTCCACGTTCCCGCCGGTGCGATCCCCAAGGACGGGCCGTCCGCGGGGATCTCGATGGCGACCGCGATCATTTCGCTCGCGACACACACGCCGGTGCGCCCCGATATCGCGATGACCGGTGAGGTCACGCTGCGGGGCCGCGTGCTGCCCGTCGGCGGTGTGCGCGACAAAGCGCTTGCGGCGATGCGCTCCGGCATCACCACGGTGATCCTGCCGAGCAAGAATCTCGACGATCTCCGCAACATCCCCAAAGAGCTGAAGCGGCGCGTGGAGTTCGTCCCGGTGGAAACCATGGACGAGGTGCTAGAGGCCGCTCTCGAGATGGCGCCCGGGCGCCGCGCGGTTCGCCGCGCGCGAACCTCCACCAAGCGCACGCAGTCGCCGCCGGCCACCACTGTGAAGGCGCGCCACTGATCTTTCCCATTGGCCAGCTACGCTGGAGGCCGTGAAGCTTCGGGACCTCGGCGAGTTTGGCTTGATCGCGCGCATCGAGCGCGCCGCGAAACGGTCGCGCGCCAGTACGCGTGGACTGGTCGTCGGCATCGGCGACGACGCGGCCGTGCTGCGGCCCCCGGCCG
This sequence comes from Deltaproteobacteria bacterium, assembly GCA_019313605.1. Classification (GTDB taxonomy): domain Bacteria; phylum Myxococcota_A; class UBA9160; order UBA9160; family SMWR01; genus JACZVU01. The sequence goes on along the minus strand of JAFDAW010000033.1, from coordinate 3,312 downwards.
GTGAGGACTGGGTCGTCACCACCGATGCGCTCATCGAGGGCACCCACTTTCGCTGGACCAACCAGAGCGCGCGCTGCATCGGCCGCCGCGCGTTGGTCGCAAATCTTTCGGACCTCGCGGCAATGGGCGCGCGGCCGCTGGGTTTCGTGTTCGCACTCGCTGCACCCCCAAGCCTCGAGGTCCGAACCTTCGACGGCCTGCTCGCGGGCCTGCTCAGAGAAGCCGAGGCCCACGGCTGCCCGTTGATCGGCGGCAACGTGAGTCGCGCGCGGCAGACTTCGATCACCATCACCGCCCAGGGCTCGGTGCTGCGCGGCCGCGCACTGTTGCGCGACACGGCCCGCGTGGGGGATCGGATCTTCGTCACGGGCACGCTCGGCGGCGCCGCGCTGGAACTCGCGCGCGCCGCTGCGGGGGGGAGAGTGCGCGGCGTGCCGATCCCGCGGTTGCGGGCCGGCCGCGCGCTCGCCCGGAGGCCCGATGTGGGGGCCTGCATCGACATCTCGGATGGATTGCTGGCAGACCTCGACCACGTGCTGGACCGCTCGGGCTGCTCGGCGAAACTCGATCTGGCCAGCGTGCCGCGGCCGCCGCGCTTCAAAGCGGCCTGCCGCCGGGTGGGTGCAGATCCGGACTGGCTGGCCACTCGCGGCGGCGAGGACTACGAGCTGCTCTTCACGCTGCGGAGCCGGGGAGCTGCCAGGCGCTGCGCGGCCTCCGGGCCCGCCAAGCCCACCGTGGCGGTGCTGAGCCGCCGCCTCGGGGTGGCGGTGACGGAGATCGGAAAGGTCGTCAGAAGGGCTCCGGGGCGCCGTATTCGGGCCGGTTGGCGCCATTTTTGACCCCTCAGGACCGGATTTCCGGTCTTCGGGGAAATCCTGTGAAATTGCCGGTAAACGAAGCCTTCTCCGAGGCTTCTGTTCATCAAGAAGCCGCGGCCATCCACCGATACGGGAGCGTGCGAGTCGCTCTTACGCACAAATTTGTGGTCGGGTCCATCGTCGTCAGTGCGGCGGTGGTCGGCTTCCCTATTTTACTCGCAGCCACAGGGCTTCGCGTGGCCCCTTGGATTACGCCCTTTGTCGCCCTGGGCGTGGGTGCGGCGCTTGGGTTCTTGCTGACCCGCGAACTCGGCGGTCAGTTTCGCGGCCTTCAACAAGCCGCCGAGCGGATCCGCGAGGGCGACCTGTCGGTATCCGTGGTCACGGCTGCTGAGCCGACGTTCCCGGACGAAAGCTACGACCTGGCCCAGAGCATCCAGTCGATGGCGAGTGGTCTTCACGAGTTGGTGGTTCACGTGCAGGGCACGGCGGCTCGGGTCTCGGACGCGGCCGCTGAAGTCTCGCGCTCGGCGCAATCGGTCGGTGGGCACACGGGCGAGATTGGATCGACGGTTGCGGACCTCGTCGAGAGCGTAAAGGAGCAGCAGGTTCTGCTTCACGACGCCAACCGCTTGATTCACGAAGTGGCCGCCACCATCGCGAGCAACGCCGACGACGCCCGCGAAGCGTTCGGGTTTGCCGCGGAGGCCAACCAGAAGGCCAATTCGAGCGTCGACGTGACGCGTCTCGCAGTCGAAAAAATGCGCACCGTCTTCGAGCGCATCGAGAAGGCGGTTGGCCAGGTCTTCGATCTCGAGGCGAAGACGCAGCATGTCCACCAGATCACCGAGGTCATCACGAGTGTTGCGAGCAGCACGAATCTGCTCTCCCTCAATGCCTCGATCGAAGCCGCACGCGCCGGTGAGGCCGGACGCGGATTTGCGGTGGTGGCCGACGAGATCCGCAAACTCGCCGAAAGTGCGGGTCGACGCGCGGAAGAGATCGCCAAGTTGATCCACGAGATCCAGTCGGATACCCGCGAGGTCGCAGACGAGATGCGGCTCTCGAGCAGCGTGATCAGCGAGGGCCGAGAGGACATCGACATGATCGCGGCCTCGCTCGAAAGCATTCGGAGCACGGTGAAGGACGCGCAGGTGCGCGCCGAGGGCATTTTCCGCGGTGCCGATGCGCACACGGTCGAAGTCGAGCGCATGGTGCGATCGATGGACGAGATCTCCGAAGCGGGTACCCGCAAGGCCGCTGCGATCGATCGCGTCGTCGAAACGTCGCGTCTGCAGTCGATCTCGACCGCCGAGGTGGTGGAATCCTCGGATTCGCTGACCGACCTCTCCGCGGAACTCACGCAGGTGCTCGCCCACTTCCAGACTCGTGCGAACCCGGCGTCCGAGGGGGATCGATGAGCACTCCGGCCGAAAATCTGCGCGCCGAAGAGCGACTGCTGACTTTCGAGGTGGCCGGCGATTTTTATGCGATGCCGATCGCGGGTGTGCTCGAGGTCGCCGAGGCCGGGCGCCTGACCTGTATTCCGACGCTTCCGACACGGATCGGTGGCGTGATCAATCATCACGGAGACGCGCTGCCGGTGATCAATTGTGCGTCGCTCTTCGACGTGAATGAGGCGGAGCTCGGCGAGCCCGACATCATCCTCGTGATCGGCGGGGGCACGGGCGAGACCGCTCAGTTGGGGATTCCCGTTGATCGGGTGTTGGGATTGGTCGATGGTGCCGCGGCTGCGATGCCCGGTGCCAAGGCGGTTGCAGAGCGCCGGTCGATTCAGGGTCGGGTGGCGAGCGTGCTGGATCCGGAGCGACTCGTGAGTCAGGCGAGAAACGTGATCGAGAGTTCATTGGGTCGAAGGGATTAGATCCAAAGGGGGAAGGTGATGGCAAGGATTCTGGTAGCAGACGACGCATCGTTCATGCGTCAGATGATCCGAGAGATCGTCGAGTCTGAGGGTTTCGAGGTCTGCGGAGAAGCCTCCGATGGCGTCGAAGCGGTAGATGAATACAAGAGGTTGCAGCCGGACGTGGTGACGATGGACATCGTCATGCCGCGAAAATCCGGCATCGACGCGGTTCGGGGCATCATGGCCCTCGACCCCAGCGCCTGCGTGGTGATGTGCAGTGCGCTCGGGCAAGAGACGCTGGTGACCGAGGCGATCCAGGCAGGGGCCAAGGACTTCATCGTCAAGCCCTTCAAGCCCGACGTCGTGATCGATACGCTCAAGAAGGTCCTCGAGAAGGAAGACTGATCGATGGACATGGCGAAGTACCGCCAGGTCTTTATCGAGGAATCGCCGGAGCACCTCGCGGAAATGGGTTCGGCACTTCTCAATCTCGAGAAAAATCTCGCCGATGGCGAAGCGATCGATCTGATCTTTCGCATGGCCCATTCCATCAAAGGGATGGCTGCTTCTCTGGAATACGACTCGATCACGCAAGTCTCCCACGGTCTCGAAGATCGGATGCAG
>JAFDAW010000032.1 GCA_019313605.1 Deltaproteobacteria bacterium | reverse complement strand
TGCTGGCAAGGCGCTCGATTGAGCCCTAGCAGCGCTAGGGCGATTGAGAGCAACGCAGCCAGCGGTGATGCAGCGGCGTTCGGCCGGCGCGACAGTCTTGGGTCACGCTCCTAGTAGCTGCCGTGGACACCACCAGCACGTGGCGAGCGCGAATCAAATGCGAAAGCCCGCGCAAACGCGAATCGATTGGGATCAGACCGACGCCGTGTCGAGGCGCAGGGCGCCGTCGCCCGCACGCGCGAGACCGATCCGGTATTGGGAGCGGAACCCGAGTTCTTCGGCCGCGCGGTCGGTGTCGAGTGTGAAGCCGTAGCGCAGGTGCACTCCGCCACCGGCCCCGAGGCGAGACTCGATGCCGAGCGCCCGCTCGGTCGCATCGAGCATGCCGAGCAGCGGGCCGGGCACGGGGATACTCGTATGGCCCGTCCAGCGGGAGAGCATCGAGAGCGGAATCGCCTCTCCGCCCGCGATGTTGAAGATTCCCGAAACCGGAGCCCGGGTCGCAGCCCGGACCGCGCGCGCGACGTCCTTGTCGGAAACGAGCGCGCAGATCGGATCGAATCCGAGGGCTCGCACCCGTGAACCCGGTCGCCCGGCCAGTGAGGGGTGCAGATACACGTAGCCTCCCGCCGCGACGACGGTCGGAACGCGAAGCAGCACCACGCGGAGTCGATCGTTGTGGACTTCGCTGTGGAAGATCATGTCGCTATCGATCCATGCGCGGACCTCGGGCATCACGTTCGGATCGAGGTTGAGTTCGCTGTTTTCGCTGAGGTGGTTCGCGTTGCCCGGGGGAAGGCGGTAGACGAACGCGCTCCCGATCGCGACCAGATGCTGGATCGTGCGGGTTTCGAGGCAGTGCTGAAGGAGCAGGCGGCTTTCGGCCGTTCTCTCGGAAAGGCCACCGACCAGCGGGGCGTTTAGCGACGTACCCGCACCGTGGCGCGGCACGTAGACGACGGTGTCGACATCGGCAGCGCGAAATCCGGCGGAGTGAAACAGGTCGTGGACCGGGCGGTGTTTGGCGAGATCCAATCGCGTGTAGGTCACCCGCGGTTCGCTATTTGCGAGATAGGCGTCGAACTTGCGCGGTGGCGGGCCGCTGCCGAGTGCGAAGATGACTTCGACGTTCGGGTCGTGGTAGAGATTCTTGACCACCCTGCGCCCGATCGGCTCATCGGCGTGGGTGACGAGTACGTGGGTCATTTGCGATTCCGATCGATCAGTAGTTGAACTGCGCGCCGCACCTGATTGGCGAGATAGCGGACCAGTCGCGAATCGTCGGCGCCCTCGGGTCCGAAACGCTCGTGGTAGCGGAGCGGCTCGCCGTAAATGATCCGATACGAGACCGGGTAGGGGAGAATGCCGAGCGGGCCGAGCCACGGAAATGTCGGCGTAATCGGCGCGACGGGGATACCGAGTTTGCGCGCCAGTGGTTTGATGTCGAAAAGGATCGGCGATTGGTCATCGCTCCCGATGAACGCAACCGGAACGATCGGCGCGCGCGAGCGCAACGCGTGCTCGATGAAGCCCACGCGGAATTCCTGGAGTCGATAGCGGTGCGCGATCGTCTTGCGCATCCCCTCGATGCCTTCCGGAAAAACCAGCAGGAGTTGTCCTTCCCGGAGCAGCTTGTCGAAGTTCTCGCGCGTTCCGATGACCTGTCCGACTCGAGCGTAGAAGAGGTTGACCCAGGGGAGTGAGCCCGCCCAGCGATCCACCACGGTCCGGACGAGTCGAGGGGGATCCGTGTGTAGCGCCGCGTCCATGACCGCCATGGCAGCATCGAAGGGAAGCAGGCCACCGTGATTGCCCGCGAGCACCGCGGGTCCTTCATCCGGAATGTTTTCGTGTCCCTCGCTGCGGACACGGAAGTAGAACTGGTAAAGGGTGCGGAGCACCACGAACGTGCTCTTCATCGCTTCCGGTGAGTAACCGAATCGATCGTAGGGCGCCTCGCCTTCGACGAGATGTGCGAGAGCGGCCAGAACCCGCCTTTCGTCGGAGTTCAGCAGGCGGTCGATCAAGCCCTTTGGCGGCGGGAGCTCGATTTCCGCGAGAGGCGGGGTGGTCGACCAGCGCCGTCGGGTGAGTCGCGCGAGGTTGTCGGGTTTCGGGAGATCCTCGTCGGCGCGTGCTGTCGTCTGCCGCGCCGTCGATCGGGAGTCAGTCACCGGCGCTACAGCCCGCTTGCTCCTGGGAGAGCGCCGCGCGCGCGATCGCGCCTTCGGCTTCTGGTCGTCTCGCGCTTCCAGCTGATCGAGTTGTTCCTTCAGCGGATCGGAGGTGGCGAGATCGTCGAAGGGGTCGTGGCCTAGAGCGCCGTTCGGCGCTGCGAGCGGGCTTGCGATTTCTTCGACGGGTTGGGGGGATTCGATTTCGCTCACGGGGGGCTCCCATCGTTTCCGGGTTTTCCGCGCAGTTCGAATTCTTCGGCGAGCTCTGCCATTGCGGATGCTGCGCGATCCTTCGGCGCGTACTCGAAGATGGAAAGTCCCCTGGATTGCGCCTCGTCGATCTTCACGTGATAACCGATGACGCTGTGGGAAATTTCCTTCGAGAAGCGCTGCTTGAGTCGATCGAGAATCTCGTTTGCGAGCTTGGTTCGCCGGTAGAAGGTCGGCACGATCATCGCAATGTGTAGATCCGGGTGGTCGTAGCGATCGCGAACCGTCGCGATCGTGCGCACGAGTTCCGCGCAACCGTCGAGCGCGAGGTAGGTCAACGGGACCGGGATCACGATTTCCGTGGCGGCGCGCAGGACGTTGAGGGTCAGCGACCCAAACGACGGCGGCGCGTCGAAGAGGATGAAGTCGTAGTTCTCGAGTTCTGGCGCAGCATTCAGCTTGCGGTTCAACCGCCCGGTCGGATCCGGCTCGTCGTCCTCGAAGGCTGGAAACAACCCCAGGGATTTGTTGGCTGTGATCACGTCGAGCTGCGGGATTCGCGTGGTCGAGATCGGAAGATTCGCGTTGGCCCGAGGCTCGGGATCGGCGGTGTTTCCGTAGCTGTCATCCAGCGAAGCGGCGTCGAGCAGCACCGAGTCGAGCAGCAGGTTGATCGCCGAGCGACGCCGGTCGCGCGTCTCGACGCCCAGCACCTTGCCGAGCTGGCCCTGAGGATCCATGTCGATCGCGAGAACGCGTCGGCCGCGGTGAAGGGCCAGATACGATCCAATCGTCGAGACGAGCGTCGTTTTGGCGCTACCGCCCTTCTCGTTGATGATCGCAACCCGCCGAGCGAGCACGACTCCCCCTTTGGAGAACGCGCTCGATAGGGTGGCAACCGCTCGGTACTAGATCTCAGCGCAGGAGGAGTCGCCGCAGGTGCGAAGACGCGTTTCCATCGATGACCGTATTACTTAACCCCTACTCTTCGGGGATAGGTGTGTCAATGGCGAAATGGCCATTGAGCACGACCGGCGTCACTTTGGAGTCAAAACCCCTCGTCGCTGGGCGCCTACCCCTTCGCTTCCCGGATCGCCTTGGTGAGGGCGGGAACGATTTCGGTGAGGTCTCCGACAGCTCCGAGGTCGGCGACCTCGAAGATCGGCGCGTCCGGATCTTTGTTGATCGCGATGATGAAATTCGAGCCCTTCATGCCCACGAGGTGCTGGATCGCCCCCGAGATTCCTGCGGCGATGTAGAGCTTGGGGGTCACGACCTGGCCCGAGGAGCCCACCTGATATTCGTGGGGTAGCCAACCTGCGTCGACGACGGGACGCGAAGCGCCCACGGCACCACCCAGTGCGTCCGCGAGGGGCTGGAGGATTTCGGTGAAATTCTCCGCGGCGCCGACACCCCGGCCGCCGGAAACGATGACGTCGGCCTTGCTCAGGTCGACGCCCGTGCTTTCGGCGATCTTGTTCTCGATGAACTTCGCCTTGTCGGAAGTGAGCGAGACATCGAGCTGGACGACGCTTCCCTCGGTGCTGCTGGCGAAGGGCTCGGTGGCCCCGGGCTGCATGGTCGCGACGACGACATCCGAATTGACGCGGACATGCGCGTCGAGTCTGCCACTGAAGACACGCCGTTCGAAGACGAGCGCGCCCCCGTCGTCAGAAACATCGGAGCAATCGCTCACGAAGCCGGCATCGAGCCCGGCGGCGATGCGCGGGGCGACGTCCCAGCCGCTCGGCGTATTCGAGAGCAGAATCAGGTCGGCGCCCGAGGCCTCGACGGCCGCTCGGATTGCCGCGTTCGCGCTCTCTACGCAGTAGTTGGCCAGGAGTTCGTCGTCGGCGACAAATACCTTGCCGCCGCCCTTCTGTGCGAAGGCATCCGCAAGGCCAGCAACGTCCTTGCCGAGCACGACGCTCGTGACCTCGCGTCCGGTTGCGGCTGCGATCTTCTGTGCGTAGGCGGCCAACTCGAAGCTGGACTCGCGAATCTGACCCGCTTGAATTTCTGCGACGATGAGAATGCTGCCCATCGGATTACTCCCTGTTATGTGCGCCTTTCGTTCTGGGCGCCTGTCGGATCGGCCCGGTTCGCGGCAAATCGAGGCCGCGGGGGCGTTCCGAACTTAGAGAAGCCCCAATTCCTTGATCTTGCCCACCAGGCTGCTCGCCATGTCGCCAGCGGAGCCGGTGACCATTTCAGCGGTCGAGCCCTTTACCGGCATGCTGATCTTCTCGACGGAAATCTTGGCGTTTGCAGCACCCACCTGACCCGACAATCCAAGATCTGCGATCGTCTTGACGTCGAGAGGCTTCTTCTTCGCGGCCATGATCCCCTTGAGGGACGCGTAGCGGACCTGATTGAGTCCGGTCTGCACGGCAATGAGGCACGGTTTCTGTAGCTCCACGACCTCGCGCGCACCGCCTTCGATTTCGCGCTCTACCGTCACGCTGCCGTTGGCGTGGTCCAGCTTCTGGGCCGCCGAGGTGTGGGGCATGCCCAGGAGCTCGGCGAGCATCATCGGCACGGCTGCGAAGTTGCCGTCGTCGGCCATCAAACCCGTGTAGATCAGGTCCGGATTCTCTTCCTTTGCGATGGCCGCAAGAATCTTGGCAATGCCGAGTGAGTCAGAGCCATCGGCCTCGGCGTCTTTGACGTGGATTGCGCGATCCGCACCCATTCCGAGGGCGGTCCGCAAGGCCTGGGTGACGCGATCCGGCCCGATCGAAACGGCGACGACCTCACACTCACCCGCGTCCTTGGCCTGCAGGGCCTCTTCGAGTGCATAGGTGTCGTAGCTGTTGATTTCGAATTTGAGGCCGTCTTCCTTGATCCAGGTGCCGTCCGTACTGATCTCGAGGCGCGCATCCTGGTGGGGAATCTGCTTGATGCAAACCATGATTTTCATGGGGGGTCTCCGAAATTGAGTGCGTGCGCTGTGGGCGCTTCAGGTCGATCGCGCCCAGGTCGTTAAAGCGCGGGGAAACTACCCGACGGAATGACCGCTGACAAGCTGCGGTTGAATTGAAATCGTTAGCGTCTCTGAAATCGATTGACTGGGTGGTTCGGGCGTCAGCCGTCGATTGAGAAGGGCGCCAAACCGGGGCTTGGCGCTACATTCCGTCTGCTCTTTGGAGGTGTTGATGCTGTCCGCAACGACTGGCGAAACGCGCAGGGTTGGGAAGTGTTGGCATGGAAGGATCGGGGGCCTGCTCGCCGCTGCGCTGTTGCTGGTCGGTCCGGCTTCTGCGACCGAAGAGCGCGCCTTGCAGCCCGCGCCGGAAACCCTCGAGGATCTCCCCAAACTAGATCCCAGCTATCAGATGAGCACCCACAAGGTGGTCTTGATTACCGCGGATTCGCTGAACCCCGAGATAGTGAACCTCGATCCGGGGCAGTTGATCGCCTGGATCAGTTATTCGCCGACCAAGGCCACTGTGGTGTTCGAACGCGACGTCGCGAAATCGATGATCTGTCACAGCCGCGTCAATTTTACCTTCGAAGACGGTGAGCTGCGCTCGGCTCCGATCAACGCAGGTGAGTTTGCGAGTTTCTGCGAGCTCAAGCCCGGCAGCTACCGCTACAAGGTCGAGCGCGCCACGGCGCCCATCCCGGCTGGAGCCGATACGAGCGAGATGCTCGAAGGCGAAATTGTCGTCGGAGAGAAGTAGAGCCGCACGCGATCGCGTTCAGACGTCGGCGATTTTCTGGATCCACGCGTAGATGTAGGCGAGAAGTTCTTCTTGCACTTCTTCGTCGGTGCGCCGGGATTTTTTCAGTACCCTGAAGTGTTGATCGGCCTCTTCGAGAACCTGCAGGGTCGTCGGCGCGCCTACGCGGGTGAGTGTGCGCCTGAGCACATCGATGTCGCATTGGCGATCGCGCTCACCCTGGAGAAAGAGCATCGGCGAGATCACGCGGAAGAGCTGCTCGGGTGAAACGAGTTCTGGCTTGCCGGCGGGGTGCAGGGGGAAGCCCATGAAGAACGCGCCATCGATCCGCGCACGGTCACCTGCGAGGCTCGCAGCGACTGCGCCCCCGAGCCCCTTTCCGCCCAGGAACAGGCGCGCGGGTGCGGCGTTCGGATCCCGGGCCAGCGTGGCGGCTGCGGCGCGGAAGGTTCGCTGTAAGACGTCGGGGGGATCGGGTCGCTTCTTGCCGGCTTCTCCGAACGGGAAATTGAAACGCAGGGTGAGGCAGCGGCGCTCGGTGAGCGCTTGCTGCAAAAAATCGAGCACGGGGTCGGACACGTCGCGCCCGAGGCCGTGGGCGAGGATGACGCCGACGCGCTGGCCGGTAGGCCACCACTGCGGGACGCCCATCACCGCCGAGACTTCCGTCACGCCGCGGGCGGACTCGTGGAGGGGTATCTTGATTTCTTCAAATCGCGCTGACGGTTCGACCAAGGGATCCCTCCGGGGAGCGCTACTCTATCCCAATACGGTCGTGACGGGGAGGGGCTGACAAACCTCAGTAGCACCGCACCGATGCCGCAAGTCCTTGGAGTACAAATGAAAAAGGTGTTGATCACGGGAATTGCGGGAGGTCAGGGGCGGCTCCTGACCCGGCGCCTCAACGAGCGTTTCGAGGTTTGCGGCGTCGATCGGGCCCGATGGGAGGGGCACCCGAGGGGGGTTCGCCCCTATGTGGTCGATTTGCGAAAGAAGAAATTCGAAGACGTGATCCGCAGGGAAAGACCCGACTGCGTGGTTCACATGGGTTTCGTTCAGGACTTTCGCACCGATGAGCGCGTGCGGCACGACGTCAATGTGATGGGCACCAAGCGGCTGCTCGATCACTGCATCCACAACGGCGTGGAAAGCCTGGTCGTGCTTTCGACCGGCTACGTCTACGGCGCGCTGCCCGAAAATCCCCACTTCCTGGACGAAGACGCCCCGCTTTCTGCGAGCCGGTCCTATCCGGAAATCCGCGACCGCGTCGAAGTCGACACACTGGTTACGACTTTTCTCTGGAGGTACCCGCAGATCCGAACCTGTGTCCTCCGGCCCGTGAATGTGCTCGGTTACTACGCGCATTCGATGATCAAAGCCTACCTGCGCGAACGGCGGGTCCCCACCGTGATGGGTTTCGATCCGATGATGCAATTCATTCACGAAGAAGATTTGAGTGCGGCGATCGAACAGGTCGTCGACCATCGACTTCAGGGAGTGTTCAACATCACGGGCCCGGGAGAGGTTCCGCTGCGCACCGCGATTCGCGAAGCGGGCGGCGATCCCTGGTCGATTCCCGAAGTGATCTTGCGACCGCTGGCCGGGCGCCTGTTCCGGATGGGCCTGGCCGCCTACCCACCGGGTGCGATCGACTTCCTCAAATATCCGATCACGCTCTCGGGCGAGCGCTTCGCGGATGCGACGGGCTTTCAACCGCTGTACGGGCTCAAAGAGACCCTGCAGAGTGTGCGGAGCTGAGCGATGGCGAAATCCGGTGCACTCGATGCGTTGATCGACTTTGCGGGAGCGATGCTGCCGCTGCGGGCCCGCAACCTCCAGACGGTCATCGACGAAAATCTCAGCCAGATTCCCAACGAACTCAACGAGTACGGCTACGACGCGTATGGCATGAGTCCGTTTTGGATGCGCCGCGTGCTGATGCCCTTCGCGTTGCTCTACCGCTACTATTTTCGCGTCGAGGTGGCGGGTATCGAAAATCTGCCCGAAGGGCGCGTGATCGTGATTGCCAACCACGCGGGCCAACTTCCGTTCGATGCGGCGATGTTGGGATTGGCGTTGTTGATGGAGGCGAAGCCGCCGCGGATCGCGCGCGGGATGGGAGAGTATTGGATTCCGCAGCTGCCGTGGGTGAGCGTCATCGCCGCGCGCACCGGGACACTGGTTGGAACGCCGCAGAATTGCATCCACATGTTGGAAAACGGCGAGTGCGTGCTCGCGTTTCCGGAGGGTGTTCGCGGGATGAACAAGCTCTTCTCGCAGCGGTATCAGCTGCAGCGCTTTGGGACGGGTTTTATGCGCCTGGCGCTCGAAACGGATACGCCCATCGTGCCCGTCGCGATCGTCGGATCCGAAGAACAGCACCCGAGTTTTGCGAACCTGGAGGGCGTCGCCCGCATGTTCGGTGCGCCCGCATTGCCGATTACGCCGACGTTTCCCTGGCTCGGTCCGCTCGGCTTGCTCCCCTTGCCGGTCAAATACCACATCTACTTCGGCGAACCCCTGCGCTTCGACGGCGAGGCGTCTGACGAGGATGCGAACATCGATGCCAAGGTGGATGAAGTGAAGGCGAAGATCGCGGGCCTACTTGCGCGGGGCCGTCGCGAGAGAGAGGGAATCTTCAGTTGAATCAATCAACCGACCCCGCGAACGAGCCCGTCGTGATCGAGCTGAACCTGCGCGAGCGCCGGCTCTACGATCGGCTGCGAGCGCGAGTCGTGAAGACGGGCCCGGGTGCCGCCTCGGGTTTCCGCGACGTGATCCTGCTGCTTCCCGATCTCACCGTCTTGCTCATGCGGTTGCTGCGCGACTCACGAGTTCCGATCTCCGGCAAGGCGATTGCAGTGCTCGGCATCGGTTACGCGCTCTCTCCGATCGATCTGATTCCCGCTGTTCTCGTCGGACCAATCGGTCTGGTGGACGATCTGTTGGTCGTATCTGCCGCACTGTCGAAAATCCTCAACCAGGTTCACCCGGACATCGTGCGCTCGCATTGGTCGGGGCAGGGCGATGCCCTCGACGCCATTCAGCGCGCCGCGCGCTGGTCGGCGTCGATTCTGGTGGACAAGATTCCGCGCAGGCTGCGCGGGCGGGATTGAAGTTGCGTGACCCCGTTCTGGGGTCGTCCCTTCTATAAGACTTTGGGGCCGGGTCGCAGCGCGAGCTGCTTGAGGTTCTCGGCGCGATCTTTGGGAATTCGCCGCACGTGGCCCTCGCGGCTGACCATCGCGTGGACGGTGGATGCGGTCGCCACGCAGTCGCCATCGCAGATCAGTTCGTAGTCGATGCGCATCGAGGCGCCGCGCACCCAATCCAGCCAGGCCACGATTTCGATCGTGTCGTCGAAGCCCGTCGATCGGTGGTAGTCGATTTCCATGTGGGTGGTCGCGTAGTGGAGGCCCTGCTCGGCGTAGATCCGATAGGGTTGGTCGTGCTCGTCGAGCCAGTGGATGCGCGCGAGCTCGAGGTGGCGGACGTAATTGGAGTGGTGGACGATGCCCATCGCATCGGTTTCAAAAAAAGCCACACGGTGGCGGTGAGTCGACACCACCGCGCCGTCCGGAGGCCCGTTCGGCGGTTTCGGCACGTCTAGAAGCCGTCCTTTTCGGCGCGTAGCTGTCCGAGTTCAGCCGCGTCTCGCGCGCGCATGAACGGGTTCGTCGAGCGCTCTTCTCCGATCGTCGATGGAATCGTCATTTCATCGGGGGTTGCGTCGTGCCAGTCCGCGGCCTTGTTGGCGCGAATTGCGCGCACCCGTTCGAGCCTCGCCCGGATCTCCACATTGTCGGGCTCGACGTGCGCGGCAAACACCAGGTTGCTCTCGGTGTACTCGTGGCCACAAAACACCCGGGTCGCGTCGGGCAGCGCACCGAGCTTTTCGACGAGAGCACTGAACATCATCTCGGGCGTGCCTTCGAAGAGCCGGCCGCAGCCCGCCGCGAAGAGCGTGTCGCCGCAGAAGACGGCTTCCGCAGCGTCGAACGCAAAAGCGATGTGGTACTTGGTATGCGCGGGGATGAAGAGGACGCGCGCCGATTGGTTGCCGACCGAGATCGTATCGCCCTCTTCGAGCGCGTCGGTAAATCCCGGAAGGCGATCTGCATCCCCAGAATGGCCGAACACCGGCGCGCCCCAGAGTTTGGCGAGATCCGGGTTGGCGGCGGAGTGATCCAGGTGATGGTGGGTGGAGAGGATCTTGGTCACGCGCGCGCCGCATTCATCGACCCGTTGGATTACGGGCTGTGCCTCGGGCGCGTCGACTACGGCAGCTTCGTTGGTTTCGTCACACACGAGGAGGTAGGTGTAGTTATCCCCAAGTGTGGGAATTCTCTCGATCACAAGCGCCATGCAGCGAGGCTAGCGGTCGGCCGCGCAAGCTTCCACTCCGCGAGTCGATTCGGGCTCGAATAGGAGAGGTTGGGTACCGGACGAGGGGAAGCGTCGATCCAGGTCTGCCAAAGAACGCGCCGCTTCCGCTGCCCACTCTTGTCGTTTGTACCTTCTTACCGATCGAGCAACGGCGCGGTATCGTCGAGTTCAGTTTACTTGGAGGCCTGGATGCGTGCATTCTTTGCGATAGGGATCCTGGTGGTGTCGGTTGGGTGTGCGGGGTCGGGCAAAACCGCCGATGATTGGCGGCGCGCAGATGGATCTGCTGTGAATCTCGAGCAGCTGCAGGCCGACCAGGTCAGATGCATGAATCGCGCGGGCGTGGCGTCGCCCGGCAGTCGATCGCCGATGCAGGCGACCCGCGACGACATGATCGATTGCATGCGAATGCGGGGCTGGGTGCAGCGCTAGCCCGCATTATTCATGATCCCTCGTCGCGAGGGCGCAGAGCGTGCCGGAGATTTGCGGCCCCCGGACTGGAGGTCGCCGAAGGCGTACCTGAAGCCCGTCGAGTCGGCCGGAGGGAGGAGATCGCGAAGATCCGGTGCGATCTGCGTCCGCAGCAGAGGGTTTCATGAATAATGCGGGCTAGGTCGGCCCGGCTTGTGGTTTCTTGTTGAAGAGATGCAGCTGCCCCTCGCGCTTCGCGACTGGATCCGGCTCGGATGGGGGCGCTGCCGACCGGTCGGCTGGGAGGCGATCTTTCGGATAGATCGGGCAGCGGTCGTTGTACTCACACCAGTCGCATAACGCGCTGCGCTTCGGTTTGAATTCGGTTTCGTCGTTGATCCGATCGACCACGCTCATCGTGTCTTCGCTCAGGTAGCGCAGCTGTTCGGGTGTGCGGGTCGAAGTGAGCTTTCGGTCTTTCTGGAGGTAGTGCCAGACCAGGCGCATCGGCTGGTCGGGGTAGCGATCCGCGAGTCCGATCTGGTAGAGGGCGAGTTGGCGGTCCTCGTCGAGTTGCTTTTGGGTGGGGACGCGTTTGCCGGTCTTGTAGTCGTGGATCTCGATCACGCCATCTCGCGCGCGGACGATTCGGTCGATGATCCCCTGAAACCGGTATTCGCGCTTCTCGTCGAGCGCGAAGGTCACCCGCCGCTCGATCCCGAGGGTCTCGTCGCCATCGAATGGATAGTGGCGGCGGTAGTAGCCGGTGAGACAGTGCTCGCCGAGCTGCCGGTAGAACTCGAGCGGCGTTCCCTCGCGAACGATCCGCACGCGGTCCGCGCTGTAGCTCTCTTCGAAGAGTCGGTTGTAGCGGTAGATGACCTTTTCGAGCGAGGGCACATGTCCCCGCTCGGCGGCCTTGTAGAGGCGCTCGAGAACTTCGTGGACGCGCTTTCCCACGAACGCCTCGACGCCCTCGGTGTCCGATGGAATCTTCAGCACGTAGCGGTACTCGAAGCGCTTTGCGCAATCCTCGAAGGTCGAGAGACGCGAATGGCTGTAGATCTTGGGCACCCAACTTCCCCCACGGCGTGTGCCGCGTTTCTATGTTCCGAGCCGTTCTTTCGCCCAGCTGATCGCGCGCTGCTCGGGTTCGAACGTGAGTTTCTTTGCCGCCTCGTCAATCGCGCACCAATAGGTGCGATCCATCTCGCCGTCGAGTTCGAGCGATTCTCCGGGCACCCACTCCATCAGGAAGTAGTGCACTTGCTTGGAAATCCGCTTCGAGTCGTGCGCGTATTCGTACTCGGCACTACCGAGCGGGCCGACGATTCGCGCCTGGAGACCGACTTCCTCGGCCACTTCGCGCACCGCGGCTTCCTCGGCACTTTCGCCGGGATCGATCTTGCCCTTCGGGAGTCGCGTGGTCTTCTGCTGTGTGATGCGGTCGCGCTGCTCGGCGATCGCAACCTCGATTCCCGCCGCGACCCGCCGATAGACGACGCCTCCGGCGCTGATTTCCGTGAACTCCGTCATGGTTGGGCGGGATTGTAGTGGATTCGATCAGAGGCCGATGTCCCGCGCTCGAACGGCCCGTGGGGGCCCGTGAGCTACACTCGCCGGTCCTGTTCTGCACCCCCACGCGCGTCGAGGTTTTCGCGACCATGTCTGGATTCGATGCTTCCCAGCTCGTCGAGGATGTGGATCTGGTGCGCGCGCGCGTCGCCGAACAACTCGCCGAAGTCGACCGCGTCGTGGTCGTGATGAGTGGCAAGGGTGGTGTTGGGAAGAGCGCGGTGGCCGTCAATCTCGCTCTCGGCCTTGCGCAGCTCGGCCGCCGCGTGGGTCTGCTGGACGCGGATTTGAATGGCCCGTCGGTATCGAAGATGCTCGGCCTGCGCGGCCAGCCGGTGCGGGTCACGGGCGACGGTCTGCTGCGCGCCGCGATCGGCCCGCAGGGGATTCTGGTTCAGAGCATGGATTTCTTTCTCCAGGGCGATCAGGCGCTGGATTGGGATGGGCCCGCGGGAGAAGCAGCGAGCGTTCGAAGCGCGCTCGAGCAGGCCGCGCTCGGGGACCTGCTCGGTCGCACCGATTGGGGCGAACTCGATTTTCTGGTGGTCGACCTCGCGCCCGGCGCGGATCGACTGCCCGCACTCGGTCAATGGCTTCCGCGCATCGCAGCCGCGCTCGCGGTAACGATCCCAACCCAGGTGGCCTTGCTCGCGGTCGAGCGCTCGCTGCGCCGCGCTCGCGAAGCCGGTTTCCCACTGATTGGGCTGGTGGAAAACCTCGGTACATCGATTTGTGCGAAATGTGGGGCGGAAGGGCCGCTTTTTCGCGAGACGCTAGACTCGGAGATCGTGGAGACTCTCGGCGTGGAAGTGCTGGCGCGGATTCCGTTCGACGCGGATCTCGCGGCGGCGGCTGACCGAGGTCGTCCGTTTCTAGAAGGGGAGTCGATGGAGTCCGTCGCAGGGATTGCTCTGACGCAGCTCGTTGCGCGGGTCGACGCGTATCAGCTGCCGGGGCCGGAGGGCGAATCGTGGTGAACGCGCGCTTCAAGATGCTTGGCCTCGCGGCGATCTCCGCCACTCTTCTGTTCGGCGCCTCGGCCGCGACTGCAGCAGATGGTGAGGCCGCCGCGGAACCCGAGGGCTGGGCATACAAGATTTCCCACGAACTGATGAGTCCTTTCTGTCCGGGGAGAACCCTCTCCGCTTGCACGAGTCCGGAGGCCGACAGCCTTCGGATGTGGTTGATCGTCCAGGAGGCTTCGGGTCGCACTCGTGAAGAGGTCGAAGCGGAACTCTTCGAACGCTATGGCGACGTACTGCGTTCAGCTCCGCTCGCCGAGGGTTTCGGGTTGACGGCTTATGTGTTTCCAGTCCTCGCGTTTCTCGCGGGCGGTGTCATCGTTGCGGTCTTCCTGAGCCGGCAAGCGCGTGCGGCCGCTACCTCCAAGTCGTCGTCACTTCCGCCCGATCCGGAACTCGAGCGCATCATCGATCAGGAGTTGGCGGACTGACTCGCGCCGAACTTTCGTGAAGATCTACACCAAACGCGGCGATCAAGGCGAGACCGACCTGATGGGTGGTGGTCGCGTTTCCAAGGACTGCGCGCGGGTCGAGGCGTACGGTGCGGTCGACGAACTCAACGCCTGCCTGGGACGATGCGCGGCTGAATCGGAGCACGAGGATCTGCGCGAGATCATCCAGGAGATTCAATCGCTGCTATTCGACCTCGGTGGCTACCTGGCGGCTCCGGACGCCGAGCGTCGAGAAAAGGCTTCGATTCCGCAGCCGGAAGATCCCGACGTCGACAGGCTCGAAGCGCATATCGATGCTCTCGAAGGGGAACTCGAACCCCTGAAGTGTTTCATCTTGCCCGGCGGGACTCTCGCGGCGGCGGCCTTGCACCTGGCGCGCACGGTCTGCCGTCGAGCCGAACGTCGCGAGGTCGCACTCCACAAGCTGGAGCCGTTGAGCGTGGCCGCGCTCCGCTATCTAAACCGCCTGTCCGATCTGCTCTTCGTGATGGCGCGTGTAGAGAATCGGCGGG
>JAFDAW010000252.1 GCA_019313605.1 Deltaproteobacteria bacterium | reverse complement strand
CCCCACGATGACGATGTTCATCCGTTTCGATCCCCCGGGCCAACGACGAGGGCCCGCCGCAGAGGTTATGACATTCTGCAGGTCCTTACAGGTGAGGCGAGATCAGCCCCATCGTGATCGTGAACCGCATAGCGAGGGAGAGCAGGATCCAGACACCGTCGCCCCAGGCGAGCACCGCCTCTTCCACACCGACATCCGCACCAAACACCGCGAGAATCAGCGCGGCACTCGTGAGAAACATGCAGATCACCCACGAATCGGGAACCCAGCGCTCGGTAAATCGAGAGAGGCCCGCACCGAGATCGCGAATGATGTCGAGCATGCAGAATCCGCCAATCGATGATCGTCAGGTCACGTCCGGTGATCTGCCACCGGTCGCGTCAGAGTATTGAGATGGGACCCGCTTCTCCACGCAATGCCGCGCGAGCCACCGCCACGCCAAAGTCCGAGGCGCGTATCACGGTCTCCATATCGAGCGATGCGGGGAGATCTGAAGCCCGTCGTTGATTGCGCGGCAATCCGTCGGCCTCGAGCGAGGTCAGCGACAGAGCCTGAAAACCTGCGCGCGCTGCAACACCGCCTTCTGTATCCTCGGGCCAGTCGACGGGCGTCACCTCACCGAACAAGCCGCTCGCCGACACTCGACGCGCGAGTTCGACGAGTTGAGAGACGTATGCAGTGTCGCCGAGAGGTCCCTCTCTATCGACGTAGTGGAGCGCACCGCCACCCACGCACTTGTAGTGAATGAAGAGAGTGTGCTCGGGCGACCAATCCCGATGTGCGTCGACGAAGGCCCGCATACCACTGCAGCCGGCGCCTCCAGCGCCGCTAGCGACGACCCAGAGTTCGACACCCCGCGGCAGCAAAGCGAGCAGTTGCTCGGCCCCTGTCAGCATCGCGGAAACCCCCGAGGCGTTGTCGTTTGCGCCGGGCGCGTGCGCCGCGCGAGCCTGCCGAAGCGAAACCAACGCCCCCGCGGCGAGCGTGACGCCTAGCAACATCGTCGCCACTGCGAGCAGAAATCCGCTCGCGCCGAGCCAGCGCACAACCACCGCGGCTGCCGCCGACCAGAGCAGAATCTCGGCGACAGCGGCCGGGCTTCGGGTCGGACGGGACGCTCGGGTCGGATCGACACGTCGAGCGTTCCAGTCCGCGAGAAATTCGGAAAAGATCCAGCCGGGCTGCCGTGCGTCCAGCTCGGCACAGAGAACCACGCGCTGGGTGGGCGCGTTCGATCCGGCCCGCCCGATCACGTTCAGGGAATTCGCGGAAGTCAACCAGCGGAAGAACAGCGACTCGCGGGCGCGCAATTCGCGACTGAACGAGTAGGCGGCGATGACCCCGATTGCGACACCGAGCGCGCCCCCCAATGCGCAAGCGACCGCTCCGACGCCGAGGTGCAACCCCGCCACCCAGGCCGAGCGCGGCCGGCCACGCACCGGCTGCGAGCTGACTTCCTCGATGCCAATCTCGCGAAGCCACGCCTCGATCCGCTCGGCAGCCTCTCGCTCCTCGCTCGTACCCGCGAGGCGGCCGGGCAGCTCGGCGAGCAACCGCACCCAGTGAAATGCGCGCATCTGGCGCTCCAGGCTCTTTTCGCGCTCCTGCTTCACAAATCCTCCGCGATGGGTCCCTGGGGGTTGTACCAAAACGCCCGGGCTCTGGTAAACGGGCGATGGATCTCCCTAGAATCGCAGGTAATAACCTACAGGTCAGGTCGCGACCTGCGAGACCGCCGCAACCCGAACACAAGAAAAACAGGCGGATTGATTTCTTTGGCCAGAACCAGCCGGCCGGCTTCAGAGCGGTGAATAGCGGCGTTTTGCCTCGTCCGGGGTCAGCTTCGCGGCCTTCGCAATTCGCGCGAGCATCGCGTCGTCGGCGAGGTCTTCGGCGGTGATGCGCTCCTGCAAGGCCAACGCATTGCGGTAGGAATCCGACGCCGTATCGACGTGCCGCACCCGGGCGCGGCCGGTGGCGGGATCGACGATTTCGTCGAACGGGATGGGAACGATTGCGCCCGACTGGCGGGTGATCAGCGCACTCGAGTGTCCGTCGAGCAGGCAGTGCACGGCGCCAACGCCGAGATCCCGGGTGTAGTCGCGATCGAAGGCGATCGGGTAGCCGCAGCGAACTTCGTAGCCGACATCCTTTTCGCCGATTGCGACCGTCACACCTCGGTTCGCGAGTGACTCGCGGACCGCTTTGCGCAGCACGTCACCCAACGGAATTTCGGCGAGCCGAATGTGTCCGTGCTCGTCGCGTGGCGCACCCTGCAGGATCGGATCGCTCTCGTCGAGGTGCTCAGCAATCCCCTCGGCGATCACCGCGACGCCGTCGGGTCGGCCCTCGGCCAACCGGCGCACGATGGCGCCCTCGAGGGTGCGAACGACATCCTCCATCTGGATCGGCGTCTCGCTGAAATCCTCGGGAATCAACGCGATCGGTGCACCCGCAGACTTGCCGGCGCCGAGTGCTAGGTGGCCCGCGGTGCGTCCCATCATGATGATGAAGAACCAGCGGCGGGTGGTTCGCATGTCTTCGAGGATCCTCTCGACGACCGCGGTCGCGTGCTCGCGCGCGGTTTCGAAGCCGAAGGTGGGGATCCCGATCGGCAGCGGGAGGTCGTTGTCGACCGTCTTGGGGACGTGGACGACCCGCAGGCGACCTTCCGCGGCCTCGGCGACGCGCATCGCCGAGCTGGCCGTGTCGTCGCCACCGATCGTGATCAGCAAGTCGACACCCAGTGTGTCGAGCGACTTCACGCAATTTGCGATCGTCTCCGGCGCCTTGGTGGGATTGGCGCGCGACGTGTAGAGCACGGATCCGCCCTTGAGGTGGATCTGATCGACCGCCGCGCGATCGAGTTCGACGACCTGTTCGGTATCGCCGGCCATGATGTGACGAAAGCCCTCGTAGATACCGACGACGCGGTGACCACCGCGCAACGCAACCGTGGCGGCGGCGCCGATGACGCCGTTGATGCCCGGTGCGGGGCCGCCTCCGACCAGGATTCCAAACGTGCTCATCGAACTTCTCCCTTGGATGACATCCGAAACGATTCAGACTTTCGTGCGAGCGGAACCGGAGTCTTGGCCTCGATCTCCCGCGTCACGGCGGGAAATGTACCCATCGGTTACGATCGCGGCCATGACGGCGACGCATTCGCGGTCCGAAGCGGATCCAACGTCGATGGAAGCGGGCACATGACCGAGGCGTTGAACGCACAAACCGTTCGGGAGTGGGGCGAGCGTTACTCGAATTGGGGGCGCTGGGGCGAAGACGACCGGCTCGGAACCCTGAATTTCATCACTCGCGAGCGCGTGCTGGCCGCGTGCTCGATTCCGAGCGCGGGCCGGGTGATCTCGTGCGCGCTGCCCTTCCACCCGCCGCCCGTGGGATCCAGCCCCGGCGGCGAGGGACTCTCGATCCCCCTGCCCTGCGCGACCCAATGGGATGCGCTCGCCCGCGTTTCCTACGAAGGCAAGATCTACAACGGTCGAGACGTGGCTGGGTTGTCGATGGACGCCACGTCCGAGAATCGCGTCGACCCCGGCCGGGGCGGCGTGATCAGTCGCGGCGTCCTGCTCGATCTACCGCGATTCACGCGACAGCCCTGGCTCGAAAACGGTACGCGGATCCGCCCGGTCGATCTCGACGCCTGCGCGGAGGCCTTCGGGGTCACGGTCGAACCCGGCGACACCGTGTTGGTTCGCACCGGCATGATGGCGCGCTGCCTCGAGCAGCAGAGTTGGGCGGGCTACTTCGGCGGCCCCGCACCCGGGCTCTCCGCGCTTTGTGCGCGCTGGATCTACGAACGCGAGATCGCCGCGATCGCAACCGACACCTGGGGCGTCGAGGTCCGCCCCTACGAGACACCCGACTGCTCGCAACCGCTGCACCTGATTGCGGTGCGCAACATGGGCCTGCTGATCGGCGAAGTCTTCGACCTCGACGCGCTCGCCGACGCCTGCGCGGAAGACCAGCGCTACGAATTCCTCTTCACCGCGGCGTCGCTGCCGACATCAGGCAGCGCGAGCGCACCGCTCAACCCGCTCGCGATCAAATAGCTGCGAGATCCCGCGATCGAAGCCTCACGGCTCCCAGATCGGACAGGCTACGGTTCCCGGTGTCGTTCCGGACGGGCCGGGAGGGACGCCGAAATTTGAGGTGAAGAAACCAAAATCGCCGAAGCCAACAGCGTCGTCGGTGGGCTCTGTGTGGTTACCACATTCGCCCTCCGGCCAGGGCA
>JAFDAW010000031.1 GCA_019313605.1 Deltaproteobacteria bacterium | reverse complement strand
CATCGTCCCGATTTTCACGCGTGCGCGGACCGTACCCACGCCGAATACCGCGCGCAGGTCGAGGCGGCCCTGAGCGAGATCGCAGCAGGCAGTTTCGAAAAGGTGGTGCTCGCGCGGTCCATCTCGGTGCGGGAAGAGGGCGATTACGATCCGTGCGCATTGTTGGACACGTTGCGCCGGGCGCATCCGACCTGCGCGATCTTTGCGGTCGCACGACCCGGCGTCGTCTTTCTCGGTGCCACACCCGAGTGTCTGGTGAGGCTCAACGATGGCCGTGTCGAGACCGCTTCGGTGGCCGGATCCGCACCGCGCGGGCGCAGCCCCGAGGAGGATCTCGAGCTCGGCCGTCAGTTGCGAGAGAGCAAGAAGGAGCAGGCCGAGCACGCGTTCGTGGTGAGGGCGCTCTGCGATGCACTCGCACCGCACTGCGAGGGACTGGAGGTTCAGGAGTCGCCGCGCCTGATGCGCCTTCAGGATATTCAGCACCTCGAAACGCCGATCACCGGACGCCTGCGCGGACCTCGATCGATCCTGGATTTGGTGGGCTCGGTTCACCCAACCCCCGCGATCGCCGGTGCGCCGCGCGAGGAGGCGCTCGAATGGCTGAACGCCAACGAGAATCTCGACCGCGGTTGGTACAGCGCTCCGATCGGTTTTGCGGATTCCGAAGGCGGTGGCGAATTCTACGCCGCATTGCGTTCGGCAGTTCTGCGAGGATGTGAAGCGCGGTTGTTCGCCGGGGCAGGTGTCGTCGATGGATCCGACCCCGAAGCAGAACTCCGGGAGACCCGGCTCAAACTGCGCGCCATGCTCGCCCCGCTGATGGAGATCTGATTTGCGCGTCGACGCGAATTGCAGCGCATCCTCGGATGCTGGCGCGAACCCGGCCCATCTTTTTGCCGCGGCGCTCGTCGATGAACTCGCCCGAGCAGGCGTGCGAGAGGTCTGTGTCTGCCCGGGCTCGCGCTCGACACCTCTTGCGATCGCCGCCGCCCAGCATCCCTTGCTCCGCTGTTGGTCACAGATCGACGAGCGGTCTGCGGGCTTTTTTGCGCTCGGTGCCGCGAAGGCGACCCGTGCGCCCACCGCACTGATCTGCACATCGGGTACGGCGGCTGCGAATTTCTATCCCGCAGTGATCGAGGCCTACCACGCCCACGTGCCGTTGATCGTACTCAGCGCCGATCGGCCGCCTGAGCTGCGCGAGTGGGGTGCGGGGCAGACGATCGACCAGGTCCGGCTCTACGGTACGCACGTGCGCTGGTTTGCCGAGACCGCTGTGCCCGACGCCGATCCGCAAATGCTGAACTACGCGCGTGAAGTGGGATGTCGTGCGGTCGCCGAGGCCTGTGGCCCACCGGCGGGCCCCGTCCATCTCAATCTGCCGTTTCGCGATCCGCTTGCACCGACTTCGGTTTCGGCCGAGTCGGCGATCGCCGCCACCGATCACGGGTCTCAGGCCTACACGCGAATTTGCCGCGGTGTCCAAACTCCACAGCGCGAAGACGTCGAGCGGCTCGTGGAACTCGCGCAGGCGTGTGAACGCGGCGTGATTGCGTGTGGCCCGATGGACGCAGAGCCGGAGCTCTGCGCTGCAATTGCAGATCTCGCGGCGACGCTGGGCTGGCCGATCCTCGCAGACCCGACCTCGCAGTTGCGATCCGGTGCCCACAACCCGGGTGCGCCCGTGCTGGGCAACTCGGATCTCTTCCTGCGAGGAGAGCAGGTTACGCGAACACTCGAACCCCAGGTCGTGTTGCGTTTCGGCGCGACGCCGACCAGTAAGTCGCAGCGACTCTGGCTCGAGGGGTGTCGCCCCGAGCATCTGATCCTCGTCGATCCCGAGGCCGCTTGGAACGACCCGAGCCATCTGGCTTCAGAAATTCTCCGGGTCGACCCCTTAGCGCTTTGCGATGCACTGAATCGGTGCGTGTCGCGTTCGAGGGGGGAGTCGCCCTGGCTGCAGAAAGCCTTGTGCGCCGAGCGGTGCGCGGTGGACATCGTCGAGAGTCTCATCGACGATGAGGCTGAGCTGTTCGAACCGCGCGCAATTCGCGAGCTCGCAGAAGCGCTGCCCGACGCTGCGATTCTCTATGTGTCGAACAGCATGCCGGTGCGAGATCTCGATGCATTTCTTCCGGTTTCGAATCGGCCTTTGCGGGTGCTCGCGAATCGGGGTGCCAACGGGATCGACGGCATGCTTTCGAGTGCGCTCGGCGCCGCGGCATCACAATCGCAGCCGGTCGTGCTGCTCACGGGGGATCTCGCGCTGCTCCACGATGTGGGTGCACTGCAGGCCGCGCAGCGCCATTCACTGAATCTCAGCGTCATCGTATTCGACAACGACGGCGGTGGGATCTTCTCGTATCTACCCGTTGCGGATCGGGCCGACCCAGAAGTTTTCGAAACCCACTTCCGGACGCCGCATGGAGCGAATCTGGGCGAAATCGTCGGGGGGTTCGGATCGGGATTCGAGCGAGTCAGTTCGTGGGAGCACTTCCGAGCAGCCTTCAAGAGTGCGCTCGCGACGCCAGGGGTCTCGGTTGTCGAGGTTCCGGTCGATCGCGATCGAAGCGTCGCCCACCACCGTGAAATTGAACACCGGGTGAGTGAAGCACTCGCTCGTCAGAATGGAGATTCTCAAGCGTGATGCAGTCGCATGTAATCGACGCGTGGGGCGTTCGGCTCCACGTAGAGGAGATGGGGAGTGGAACGCCTGTCGTCCTGCTCCACGGCTTTACCGGATCGACGCGCGCGATGACGTGTATCGCAGAGGGCCTTAGCGATACCTATCGAACGCTCTCGATTGATCTCGTCGGCCATGGGCGCAGCGCTGTTCCCGATGACGTCGACGCCTATTCGATGACGGCCTGTGTTGCCCAGCTCGGGGCGGTTCTCGAAGAATTGGATGTGCGCGCCGCTCATTGGATCGGATATTCGATGGGTGGGCGCGTGGCGCTCTCGTTTGGTGTCGCGCATCCGGAGCAGATGATGTCTGCGCTGTTGATCGGAGCGAGTGCGGGTGTCCGCGATCTCGAAATGCGCGCGGCGCGCATACTGGATGACGAGGCGCTCGCAGAGCGCATCGAGCGCGACGGCGTCGAGGCGTTCGTGGATTTCTGGACTTCGCAACCGCTCCTGGTCGACGAACGACGACTTGGCGCGCGTGGCGTTGCCGAGGCTCGAGAGATGCGATTGGCAAACTCCACCCAGGGTCTCGCGGGGAGCTTGCGTGGAATGGGGGCCGGCGCACAACCGCCGATGCACGACGCGTTGCCGGATCTTCGCGTGCCGGTCTGCCTGGCGGTTGGCGAGGACGATCTGAAATTTTCGGCGATCGCCGCAGAACTCTCCCAGAAGTTGCCGAACCCGCGGGTTGAATTCGTGCTCGAGGCCGGGCATGCAGCTCACACCGACAATCCCACGGCTTTCCTGGAATTGGCGCGCCGCTTCCTCGCTGACGCAGAAGCCTGGAACAAGACGTCGCATTGCGCCGCAAAGGCGGCATCCACTACTCAGACGAGGACGACATGAGCGCAATCAGCTGGAAGACCGTCAAGAACTACACCGACATCCGATTCGAAAAGTGCGACGAGGGAATCGCGAAGATCACGATCAATCGCCCGGAGGTGCGCAACGCCTTTCGGCCCGAAACAGTGAAAGAATTGATCGACGCATTCATGTGCGTGCGTGAAGATTCGAGCGTCGGCGTTGTGCTCCTGACCGGCGAGGGGCCGGACGCCTTCTGCTCGGGTGGAGACCAGAAGGTGCGCGGAAGTGCTGGCTACGTCGGAGGCGACGGGGTTCCCCGTCTCAATATCCTGGACGTGCAGCGACTGATTCGAACCCTCCCGAAACCCGTGATCGCGCTCGTGGCTGGCTACGCGATTGGCGGAGGTCAGGTCTTGCACGTGGTTTGCGATCTCAGTATCGCGGCGGAGAACGCGCGTTTCGGGCAAACGGGACCGCGGGTGGGAAGTTTCGATGGCGGCTTCGGCGCTTCGTACCTGGCCCGGATCGTGGGGCAAAAGAAGGCGCGCGAGATCTGGTTCTTGTGTCGGCAGTACGACGCGCAGCAGGCGCTCGACATGGGGCTGGTGAATGAAGTGGTTCCGCTTGAGGCGCTCGAGGAAACCGGAATTGCCTGGGCGCTGGAGATTCTGCAGAACAGCCCGATGGCGATTCGCTGTTTGAAGGCGTCGCTGAACGCGGATTGCGACGGACAATCCGGCCTTCAGGAACTCGCGGGCAACGCGACGATGCTCTTCTACATGAGCGAGGAAGGGCAGGAGGGTCGCGACGCGTACCTCGAAAAGCGCGCGCCCGATTTCTCTCGATTCCCGTGGCTCCCGTAGAGACATCGCCCGGCGCGTTCGGGGCCTGGGAGGCGTGGCTACTCGCTGCGCGACTGCGAACACTTCCGGTGGCGGCGGCGCCTGTGGCGGTTGGGACCGCGCTGGCGATTGCGGACGGGGAGGCGAATGCCTTGCCGGCCTTCGCCGCGCTGATGGGCGCGCTGTTGATCCAGATCGGTGCGAACTTTGCGAACGATGTCTTCGATTTTGAGCGAGGAGCCGATACGGAGACTCGAATCGGACCGCCACGCGCCGCGCAGCTCGGCTTGCTGACGCCGCGACAGATGAAGATGGGGACCGCACTTGCGTTCGGGTGTGCGGTGCTCGTCGGAACCTACCTGGTTGCGGTGGGCGGCTGGCCGATTGTCGCGATCGGTCTTCTTTCGATCGCCGCTGGCCTGGCCTACACGGGCGGTCCATTTGCGTTTGGCTACCACGGCCTCGGCGAAATTGCGGTCTTTGCGTTTTTCGGCTTCGCTGCGGTCTGCGGAACCTACTACGTCCAGGCCCTGACCTTGCCGCCGATCGCATTTGTGGCGGCGCTTCCGATCGGCGCCTTTGCGACGGCGGTTCTCGTCGTCAATAACCTACGCGACGTGGACACCGATCGCAGCGCCGGAAAGCACACACTCGCCGTGCGCTTCGGCCGACGGGCCGCTCGCTTCGAGTACGTGGCCTTGCTCGTCTTTGCCTACGCGATGTTGCCTGTGCTCGGGCTCGCTGGGGCCTCGCGTGCCGCGATGGTGTTGCCCCTCGTGACGCTCCCGTTCGCATTGTTGTTGGTTCGCACGGTAACGACGTCCACTGACGGGCCGACGCTGAACACAGCACTCGCCCGAACTGCGGCGCTCGAAGTCGTCTTTGCAGCGCTCCTGGCTGTTGGGCTGCTCGTATGAAGATCGTGCGCGCGGAGTTGACCCGTGTTCGACTTCGTTTGCACACGCCCCTTGCGACCGCGCGGGGTCTGACCGACGCCCGCGAAGGCGTGTTGCTGGCACTCACGAGCGAGTCCGCTTTGGTGGGTCATGGTGAAACCTTGCCGCTGGCGGGATTTAGCGAGGAATCTCCCAGCCGAGCCTTCGAAACGCTATCGGGATTGGCGCGGGTCCTGATCGGCCGTGAGATCGAGGAACTCGAAGCCTTGCTCGATATGGTCGAGACGCTCGCTCCCGAGGCGCCGACGACACGTGCGGCCGTGGACGTCGCACTCTTTGATCTTGCGGCCAGAGCCCAGGGGGTCGGTGTGGCTGAATTGCTCGCGAGGCCCGAACGGCCCCGTGCGCAGGTCGAGGTAAACGCCCTCGTGTATGCGGGGAAGCCCGAGGTCGCCGCTCGGGAAGCGTTGGCCGCGGTCGCAGAAGGCTATCGAACCATCAAGCTCAAGGTCGGCGCCCTTGCCCTCGATCTCGACGAGGCTCGCGTCGCAGCAGTGCGGGACGCTATCGGGAGTGAAACGAAGATTCGCCTCGATGCGAATGGCGGCTGGAAGGAGCAAGACGCCGAGCAGGCGATCGCGCGCTTCGCGCCTTATCGGATCGAATTTCTCGAGCAGCCCGTTGATGCGCGCAATCTGGGCGGGCTCGCACGCCTGTCTGCGGGATCGCCGATTCCGATCGCGGCAGACGAGGCGCTCGCCGGAGGCTATGCGTTCGACGAGATCTTCTCGCGCGATGCGGCCAGTGTTCTGGTCCTGAAGCCGACCGTGCTGGGAGGCTTGCGCGTCTCGCAACGCGTCGCCGGTCGCGCTCGCAGGGCCGGTTGGGGGGTCGTGGTGACCTCCGCGCTCGATTCTGCGGTAGGTCTCGCCGCTGCGCTTCAGCTTGCAGCCGCGCTTCCGGGGCCGCACCTCGCGGCGGGTCTCGCGACGGGCGCGCTACTCGATTGGGATCTCGCGACGCCGCCGCTGCCGAAGAATGGGATGCTCAGCGTGCCCGATGGACCCGGCATCGGAGTCGCTCCGCTACACGACTGCCTCGCTCGGTGTGCACTCGGAATCACCGAGGAGATTACGGCGTGATTCCGAATCTGGCTCGGCTTTCGGAGCGCGCGCGAACCTCGGGCGACCGGCCCGCACTCTTCGTCGCGGGCCAGATGATCGATTACCGCGAACTCGCGCGCCGGGTAGACGAGACCGAGCGAGGACTCGGGGCGCTCGGCGTCGCCAGCGGTGATGTCGTTGCGGTGCTGCTCGAAAACGGGCTCGCGTTTGCCGAAATACTCCACGCGATCGCACAGCGGGGTGCGATCCTCCTGCCGCTGAATGCGCGGTTGACGCCGCGTGAACTCGCCTTTCAGCTCGAGGAGAGCGGGGCGAGTATCTTGATCCACGGGGCTGGGCCACTCGCAGATCTGGCGGCGGAGAGCGCGGCGCTGATCGACGCGAGCCAAACACTCGATCGGTTCGAAGTCAATTCGGAAAAGGCGCCGGCCCTCGCGGCTGTGGCCGCGGCGCGTAGCGAGGCGCCGACGGAGCACCCGCGAATCGATCCGGCTCGCACGCTCGCACTCATCTACACATCCGGAACGACTGGCTCACCCAAAGGCGCACTGCTCTCGCATCGCAATCTGTTCTGGAACGCGATTGGATCAGCGATGAACCTCGGTGTTACGCCGGAGGATCGCTGGCTCGTCTGCATGCCGCTGTTTCACGTTGGCGGTCTCTCGATCCTGCTCCGGGCCGCGCTCTACGGAAGCGCGGCAATTCTGCACGAGCGGTTCGACCCGGAAAGGGTCAATCGTGCGCTCGACGACGAAGAAGTCACGCTCGTGTCCTGGGTTCCCACCATGTTGGAGCGCGTGCTCGCCGCACGAGGTGGGCGCCGCGCACCCCCCTCGTTGCGTTGCGTGTTGCTTGGCGGAGGACCCGCGCCGAGTGGGCTGATCGAGAGCGCGCGGTCCCAGGGATTTCCGATTGCGGCCACTTACGGCCTCACGGAAGCAGCGTCTCAGGTGGCAACACAGGTGCCGACACTCGCGGAGCCTGAAGGAGCTTCGGGCCTGCGACCGATCTTCGGGACCCAGTTGGATACGATCGACGACGACGGGAAATCGGTTCGAGGGCGGCCCGGTGAGATTCTCGTGCGTGGTCCGACGGTGATGGAAGGCTACTGGAATCGCCGCGAAGAAAGTGAACGGGCGCTGCGCGGCGGTTGGCTTCACACCGGTGATATTGGTGTCCTCGATGCGGTGGGCGCACTCGAAGTTCTGGAGCGGCGCTGCGATCTCATCATCTCGGGCGGCGAGAACATCTATCCGAGCGAGATCGAGAGGGTTCTGCTCGAACACCCTGCTGTGATCGAAGCGGCGGTTGGTGGTAGAGCCGATGCGGATTACGGCCGCCGGCCGATCGCATGGCTGGTTGCTACTCCCGGGCAAGCTTTGGACTCGGCAGAGATCCGCCGTTTCTGTGTGGATCGCCTCGCGGGCTACAAGATTCCCGTAGAGTTTACGGTCGTCGATTCGCTCCCGCGCACTGCCACGGGAAAGCTCAGGCGCGAACAAATCACTTGATGAGGGGGGCTTGATGTACGGAGGTGGATGTCTCTGTGGTGCACTTCGCTTCAGCGCGGAGGTTCGCCCGATTGCGGCGGGTTACTGTCATTGCGCGCTCTGTCAGCGCTCGACCGGGGCGCCGGCCCTCGCCTGGGCGTCGTTTCCCTTCGAGGCGTTTGCCTACACGAAGGGTCGCGCCACGAGTTACGACTCTTCGTCCTGGGGGCATCGAGAGTTCTGCAACCTCTGCGGAACGCAGATCTGCTATCGCAAAACCACTGATGCAACGACGGTGGATGTGAATCTGGGAAGCATGGACAACCCGTCGGAATTTCCTCCGGAATACCATCTTTACGAGAAGGATCGGATCTCCGGGTTCGATACGGCGGATGGCCTGCCGCGGCATGCGGAATCGGAATCCGGTGCCGCCTAGCATCGGAGATCCATTGATTGGGTTCGAGCGCAGATGAGCGAGGAGCGCTGTCGGTTCGCGCCCACGACTTCGGGGCCCGCCCACCCGGGCACGTTGTTGGCTGCGTTGCTCTGTTGGCTCGATGCGCGCAGCCGTCGGGCGAGATTGTCGCTGCGCCTCGAAGACATCGATTCGACGAGGTGTACGCCGGAGAGCGCCGACGACATGCGCTCCGCACTCGAGTGGTTGGGTCTCGATTGGGATGAGGTTTCGCTGCAAAGCGCGAACCGCAGCCTGCACGAAGCCGCGCTCGACGAGCTCGCCAAGGATGGGTTGCTGTATCCGTGCGCGTGCAGCCGGAGTGAAATCAAGCGGTCGAGCGAGCGCGCAGCGGATGGCGGTTGGCGCTATTCGGGTAGCTGCCGGGATCGGCCGCTCCCAAAGGGAGGTTGGCGCTCTGTTCAGGAGACGCTGCGTTTGCGATTGACGTCCGAGCGCGTCGAGCCCCACGACGAAGGTGGGGTCGATCTCGCGCAGGATCCCGCGGCCGAGATGGGAGATCCCGTACTGCTCGGTCGCACCGGATCGATCGCCTATCACCTGGCTTCGGTCGTCGATGACGGCCGCCAGCAGATCACGCGCGTGGTGCGCGGCCGGGATCTTGCTGCGTCGACCGCAATCCACGTCACCCTGCAGCGACTTCTCGGATTTGCGACTCCCGTTTATCGCCACCATTTCCTGTTGCTGGAGGAGAGCGGTGGCAAACTCGCAAAGCTTCACGGCGCAGTCGGTTGGCGCGAGTTGCGCGAGCATTACGCGCCCGAAGTGCTTTGCGGTCTGCTGGCCGGGGTGGCCGGTTTGATCGAAACGGCGGCGCCGACCCGCCCCAGAGAATTGCTCGCAGCCTTCGACTGGAGGCGGGTGCGCGGCGAGGATCTCTTGATGCACTGGACGGGCGAAAGTCTCGTGAATCCTGCCTGATCGACGCCCGCCGAAAGCGAATCAGGCGGCGGTGATTCGCACGAGGGTGCCGTGTACGCCCGAACTCTCGCCCATGTCAGTACGCTCGCCCGAGTTGAGGACGTTGACGTTACTCGCGCCGGACTCGCCCTTCGGCCAGCGGCCTTTGTGGGCCAATGCGACTCCCCTGACGACGATATTCGAACAACGCACGCGTAACTCGATCTCGCCCGTCTGGCTGGAGACGACGGCCATCTCTTCCTCTTTGAGTTCGAGGACCTTCGCGTCTTCGGGATTCAGATAGATGCAGGCGGGCCCCAGCTTGCTCAGCACATTCGCGTCGTTTCCGTAGCTGTCGTTCATCAGCCACTCACTTGCGGGGGAGAGGAGTCGGAGCTGGCCGTCTGCTGGGCGGGGATCTGCGTCGGGCTGCGGCACGCGCGGATGTCCGTCGGCTTCGGCGCTCGCGGAGGCGATCTCAACGCGCCCGGAGGGCGTTGGAAAGTTTCCGTCCGCAAAGCGAATCACCGGATCGGGAAAGGGATCGATCGTGCCGCGTTCTGCGAGTTCATCGAAGCCGAAGCCGAGCCCGGTGCGATCTAGAACGACGTCGAGAATGGCTCGGTCGTCTTCGTACAATTCGGGCTCCTGGTACCCCATCGCTCGAGAGAGTCTGCGAAAGATTTCCGGGTTCGGCAGTGCTTCGCCGGGCGGGTCCTCGACCTTCACCTGTGCGGATACATAGAGGTGAAAGTACGGCGTCATGATGTCGTCGAATTCGAGAAAACTCGCGGCCGGCAACACGATGTCCGCGAAGTCTGCGGTGTCGGTCTGGAATAGATCAATGACGACCGTGAAGAGATCCTCGCGCGAGAGAGCCTTGCGCAGTTCTCGTTGACGCGGTGCGGAAGCGGCGACGTTCATGTTCCAGCAGAAGAAGGCGCGCGCGCGCGCGGGGTCTGCGAGTGTGTCGGCGAGATCCATGTGGCTGATCGTCGGGGTTGGCGCGCGTTTCAGGTGCTCCGCGCCCACGTAGTCGGAGTCGATGTTGCGCGGCCCGTCGCCGTTGAGGTAACAGACGCCCGCGCCGGGCTTGCCCAGGTTCCCCGTGACCGCGGGGAGAACCGCGCACGCGCGCATCACATTTCCACCCTGAGGTTGGCGTTGAAGGCCCTGGCCAAGCCAGAGCAGCGATGGGCCCGTCGCGTAGTGGCGCGCGGCTTCTTCGATTGCGGCGACCGGGACACCGGTCAGTTCTTCGGTCCGGCGCGGTGTCGAGGCTTCGATGAGCGGCTCGATCTCTTCCCAACCGACGGTGTGCGCAGAGACGAAGCCCTCGTCGATCAGGCCCTCGCGGCGGATCACGTGCATCATGCCGAAGGCAAGCGCCGCATCGGATCCGGGGAACGGCTGCAGGTGGATGTCCGCTTGCTCCGCGCTGGCGTGGCGAACGGGATCGACGGCGATCACCGTCGCAGAAGTCTCTCGCAACCAATGCGAATGGGCGTGCGGAGCCGACGCGGAGGGGTTGGCACCCCAGACCATCACGCAGCGGCTGTCTGCGATCGTCTTTGGATCGAAGCCGTCGACCGAGGTTCCGAGTACGTAGCCCAGGGCTTCGTGCCCCGCGTTGTTGCAGATCGTATCCGGCTCGACATCTGTGGCGCCGAGGCGGTGGAAGAACCGCATTGGAAATTCACTCGCGAGCAGAGAGCAGGTACCCGTGTAATGGGCGTGGAAGATCGATTCCGGTCCGTGGCTTTCGATCGCCCGCTCGAGTTGCGCGGCGATTTCCGCGAGCGCATCGTCCCAGGAGATGGGTTCGAAGCGGCCACCGGCTTTCGAACCGCGGCGCCGAAGCGGGCGCTGGAGCCGCGCCTCGGGATCGCGCCAGACTCCGTTGTAGGCGAGTGCGCATTTCTGGCAGAGCTTGCCGCGGCTGATGGGATGGTCCGGGTCGCCGAGTACCCGAGTGACTCGTCCGTCCGTCCGTTCGACGACGATTCCGCAGCCGTCGTAACAGTCTCGCGGGCAGGAAGTCCGGATTCGTTCTTTCATGGCCGGGCCAGCGTAGCGCGCGCGGCTGCGTGGCCGGGCGCCGAGCCAGAAGGGGAGGGATTCACCCGCTGGATGCTCTATTTCGGGCGCCGAACGGGCTCCCAAAAGGGACGCTTGACCTCCAATTGGTGTTGTCCGTATCCTAGGAGGGCGGCGCGCTTTCCCCGCGGGGAGAATGTGCTTTCCGATGGGTTACCCTCCTATCCGAATGACGGAGAAGAGCGAGTCAATGAGTGAGTCCCCACCAGATGCTGACGGTGAATGGAACCCCGATTTCGGTGGTGGTCGCGGACAAGAGCCCTCTGGTCCGCGCGGGACTTCAGGGTTTGCTCAATGAAGACGAGCGCTTCGAGCTTCTGGGCGTCGCCGAAAACGGCGAACAGTTCCTGACCTTCGTAGAACAACAGCCTTTCCAGGTCGGCATCGTCGGCTGGGTGATGCCCGGGATGGGCGGCAGCGGCGTGCTCGAAAACCTGCGCGATCGGCCGGATGCGCCGCGGGTCGTGATCTATACAGGAGACCCGAGCAGCGACATTCCCCGACAAGCGATGCGGCTCGGTGGTGCGGGATTCTGCTCGAAGAGCGAGCCCCCGAGCCAACTGCTCGACAGTGTCGCCCGCGTGGCAACGGGGCAGATGATCTTCCCGTTCGTCGACGTGCGAGAACTCCACAGTTATCCGATGTCGGAGCTGACGCCGCGGGAGCGCGAATTACTCGCGGCGCTCAGCGAGGGACGCAGCAACGCTCAACTCGCCGCCCGCTTCGATATCTCGATCCAGACGGTGAAGTTCCACCTCAAGAACGTCTACGAGAAGCTCGGGATCGGCAATCGCGCACAGGCGGTCGCGCTCTACGTCTCGGAAAAGGACTAGCTACTACCCATTTGGGTGGTTTTTCTCCTGTCCGAATGATCTTGTAAATCGACCCGGTTGGGCGTTCATGCTGCGCATCTTTTTCGCGTAGGGTTTGATCCCGGTGCCACCCTCAGCACAGCCACGACCCCAAACCACGCGGTGGAAATCCCATGAGCGAAGACCAGAGTCCGCAAATCCTCAAGGCGCTACGCGGCGCGACGGAGTCCGCTGCGCGTGCGGCTTTCGAGCAGATCGGTTGTGGGGACGCCGAGAGTGTGGACGGAGCGGCTGCGCGAGCGATGAGCGAGGCGTTGGCCGAGCTTCCGTTCGCGGTTCGCATCGCAGTTGGAGAGGGGCGGGAAGGGGAAGTTTCGGATCTTTACGACGGCCAGATCATCGGTGGTGACCAGCGGAATCCCCGATTCGATCTCGCCGTCGACTCCGGTGAGGGCACGACCTACCTCGCCGATGGCTTCACGAATGCGATGACCGTGCTCGCACTCGCACCCGTGGGTGCGATGCAGGTGCCGTCACCGGCTCTCTACATGGAAAAGTTCGCAGCGCCGCCCGCCGCGAAGGGGCAGATCGATCCCAGCTGGCCCGTCGCCGAGAAACTCGCGGTTCTCGGCAAGCTGCTCGGGAAGGAGGTTGAGGCGCTCACGATCTTCGTGTTGGAGAAACCGCGACATCGCGCGTTGATCGACCAGATCCTGGAATCGGGCGCCGAGGTGAATTCACTCCCGGCGGGTGAGATTGCCGGGACGCTGCTGTCTGCGCTGCCCAACTCCGGTGTCGACGCATTGATGGGTTCCGGTGGTGTTCGCGAGGGGATTCTTTCGGCCTGTGCGGCACGCGCCCTCGGGGCCGAGTTTCAGGGGCGGATCGACCCGCAGCTTCAGAGCGAGCAGGCGGCCGTCAAGCAGGCCGGTCTCGACATCACGCGCTGGATTCCGGCCGAAGAGTTCGTCACGTCGACGGATACCTATTTCTGTGCGACGGGAATCACGACCGGCCTCCTGCTCGAGGGAGTCGAGCGCGTCGAGGGTCGCGATCGCGTGCAGACGCTGAAGATCGCGGGTTCCACGGGCGAAAGTCAGCTTCAAACCACCTGGCGAAGGATCGCTTCCAATGCCTGAGAATCGCACAGGTGAAAGCGCGTCCGGCACGTCACGGGTCGACCGACCGGTTCTGCTCGGCATCATCGGCGATTCCGCGGCCGGCAAGACGACTCTCGCGACCGGGATTGCGCGCATTCTCGGGGATCATCAGGTCCTGATCATCTGTTCGGACGACTACCACATCTATTCGCGCGCCGAACGCGCAGAGAAACGCATCACGGCATTGCACCCCGACGGCAACCAGATCGAGATTCTCGAGCAGCACCTGCAGTTGCTGCGGCGCAATCAACCGATCCTCAAGCCGACCTACAACCACAAGCTTGGCACCCTCGAGCCCGCCCAGTATCTGGCGCCGCGGCCTTACATCATCGTCGAAGGCCTGCTCGGATATCACACCCGCGCGATGCGCGATTGCTTCGACGTGAAGGTCTTCATGGAGCCCGACGAAGAGCTTCGGATCAAATGGAAACTCTGGCGCGACTGCAACCTGCGCGGATATACGAGCGAAGAAGCCCAGGATGAACTGAAGCGCCGCGAAGAGGACAGGCTGCGCTTCATCCAGCCGCAACGGACGTTCTCGGACATCGTGATCAATTTCTACCCGCCAAAGAACGACGATTCTGAGACGGGCGCTCACCTCGACGTACACCACCTGCTGCGGCCGACGCTTCCCCACCCCGATCTCAGTCCGCTGATCGAGGCTGGATCCCGAAACGGACTCAGCCTCGAACTCTGCCGGGATCGAGACGGCAAGCCGGTCGATGTGCTCGGGATCTCGGGTGGGATCTCGGACGAAGCCTCCGAGGGCCTCGAGAATCTACTATGGGAGATGCTCCCGGAAGCTCAGCACATGCGAAGCAATCACGTTGGAGAATTTACGGATGTCGATGGCAAGCCCCGCATCAGTCATCCCCTCGTCTTGACCGAGTTGCTGGTCGCGTACCACATGGTCAAGGCCGCACACGGCATTCACGCGATTTGAGCGGAAGCAGTGAATCGAAGGAGCAGTGCAAAGTGAGTCAAGCCGGTTACAACGCGGGCGTTCACGGCTACCGCGACACGTATTGGGATGGGAACTACGAGCCCATCGATACGGACGTGCTCGCGTGCTTCAAGATCACACCCCAGGAGGGGACCGAACGCGAAGAGATCGCCGCGGCGGTCGCCGCGGAGTCCTCGACGGGTACGTGGACCACCGTCTGGACCGACCACATGACGGACGTCGATTACTACAAGGCTCGCGCCTACCGGATCGAGGAAGTGCCAGCGGACCCCAGCTGCTTCTATGTCTTTGTCGCCTATCCGATCGAACTCTTCGAAGAGGGATCGGTCGTCAACGTGCTGACGTCTCTCGTC
>JAFDAW010000251.1 GCA_019313605.1 Deltaproteobacteria bacterium | reverse complement strand
GGAGGAACTCCAGGAACTGCAGCGTACGCGCACACTCGACGCCCATCGGGCTCGGGTGGGAGAGGTGGCCGAGATACTCGTGGAGGGCCCGAGCCGCCGCGGTGGGGCGCAGCTCTCGGGACGAGATCCATTTCACCGCATCGTCAATTTTTCAGCCGAGGCGGAATCTTCGCCCGCACCGGGTAGCCTGATCCAAGTCGAGATCGTGGATGCGACCCCGCACTCGCTGATCGGTGTTTGGAATGAGGGGGCCGAGGGCGATCGCTGGCCGAGAATCGTGAAGATGGGAGCGTCAATTGCCGATGAACGAAGGGCCGTGATCGGCAGTTAGCGACCCGGACCCTGCGGGTCGCGGCGGCTGTTGAGAAGCAGGGCTGCACTCTGTTTTTGAACAGGCGAGCGCCTTCGGGTTCGCGAAATCGGGGAGAGCGCGCGAAGACCGAACCGGAGAAGCCGGTGCGGCACGCGCACACGCGTAAGGGGAATCGGATGCCCAAAGGGCGCATCCTGGCCGTGGACGACCAGCGTTACTTCCGCGAACTGCTGGAAGGAATGCTCACCGATGCCGGTTTCGAGGTGCAAACCGCCGCCGGAGCCGAAGAGGCGCTTCTCGTTCTGGAGCGCTCCACGTTCGACATTTTGTTGACGGATCTGGTGATGCCCCAGATGGACGGGAACGAACTCGTCCACCGCGTCAAGCAGCGCAACCCCGATCAGGACGTCGTCGTGGTGACAGGGGTGGTTGACGTCAAGGCCGCCGTCGATGCGATGAAGCTCGGAGCTGCAGAGTATCTCCTCAAACCCTTTGATCGTGACACGCTGGCGAGCACGCTGGAAGGTGTGCTGCAGAGCCGCCGCCTGCGCAACGAACACGCCAAGCTGCTCGATGAGAACATCGAATATCTGGACGAGCGGAGCCTGATTCAGCGTGCGACGGCGCTGTTCGGTTTTCTGACCGTCGAGCCACTCGCCGAGCGGGTCATCGACGGGCTGTGCGTCGAGACCGGGGCCCAGGGTGGAGTGATCTGGGTCGCCAACAGTCCGGAGAGCGACTCATTGGCGCTGGTGGCGGCGCGCGGATTGGTGCGGGTGGAGGGTGAGCAGGAGTTGGTCGCGTTCGCCGATTTGCCGCGCGAACTCGTCGATTCGACCGCGATGTCGGCCATCCTGCACTGGGGTGACCGCGAGGGAGGCGATCGCGAGGCGCTCTATATTGCGTTGCGCAACGAATCCCGACTGGTAGGCCTGATCCGGTTGACGGACAAGCTCGGCGGTGAGGATTTCGATCCGGTCGACCGATCGTGTGCGGAAAAATTCTCGGAGTTTGCCCAGACGGCGCTGTGCAACGCACTCCGGTATTCCGCGCTGGAGC
Source organism: Deltaproteobacteria bacterium (assembly GCA_019313605.1). Lineage (GTDB taxonomy): Bacteria > Myxococcota_A > UBA9160 > UBA9160 > SMWR01 > JACZVU01. The sequence goes on along the minus strand of JAFDAW010000251.1, from coordinate 2,922 downwards.
GGAAGTCGATCGAGGATGACGTCACCGGCGCAACCGATTTCGAGTTCTTCCACAATGCCGTGCGCAGCGAAATCGAGAAGGCCAATCGCCACGCGCGCAGCTTCTCGATCCTCAAGGTAGAGATCTCACCGCTCGATGATCTGCGCGACCAATTCGGGGATGTCGCGTTTCGCCAGTGGATCGAGACCGCCGTCGCGGAGTTGACCCGGCTCCAGCGTTCGTCGGACCAGCTCTCCATTGACAGGCAGGGGCAATTTCTGATCCTGCTGCCGGAGACTGATGTGATCGGTGCCGCCATGTTCAAGCGGCGCACGTTCGATGTGCTGCAGGCCAGTGAGTTGTTGGCGATTCTCGGGCCCGGAAGTCGAGCCAAGATTCACGTCGCGGCCGCTAGCTACCCCTCGGATGGCACCCAACTCGAGTCGCTGCTCCGACTGATCGACGAGCGCATCGAGGACGAAGAATCGAGCCGGGTGCGCGATTGGATGCTCGACGACACGCCAATCGCAGCATGCCTTGGGACGTTGCTCGAGGGAGGAGAGGAAGAGCGCTGCGAGATGGTTGCTCAGATCGCGGAGTTCGTTTTGGCTGAACCCGCCAGGCGATCGGCGGCTCGGTCGGTTTTGTTCGCGGCGCCGGGAGAGATGCTCGGCGAAGCCTTTGCCTCCGGGTTGGACGCGCTGCGCGGGCGCACGGGACAGACCGCCATTTCGGTTCTGGGTGAGCCGCTCAAACAGGATGCAGAGGAGCAGGAAACCGGCGACTCCGAGGCCATGTCCGTTCAATGGATATCGAAGCGGGGGCTGGACTCCTTGCCACCTTTCCTGATCTATTTTGGCGAAGGGTCGGCGTACGCGATGATCTGCGAAGATGCACCCGAGCGCGATCGAACTCGTTTCTTCCAGACCAGCGATCGCAACCTCGTCGAACACCTGGCATTGCGCGCCCAGTACGAACTATACGGGCCGGAGAGCGATCAAGCGTGACGGTTCTCATTGCGGACGGAGATTTTCAACGCGGCAAGCGCCTGATGGCAGCGTGCGAGCAGCTTGGATTGGGTGCGAAGGTGGTGACCCATGGGGCGGCGGCCCTCGAGGTTGCGCTGTCGGAACCGCCCTCGGTGTTGATCGCGCAGTTCGGCTTGCCGCTGATCGATGGCGCGCAGCTCGGTGGGATCCTGGAGGCAAATCCGCGCACCCGCACAGTGGGCGTGATCTATCTCGCCGACAACGGAATTGAAGCCGCGAGAAAGGGGATCGGTGGCGAAATTGCCGGTCCGCCCGTTGATCCCGAGGCAGTCGCGCGCCGTGTCCAGGCGCTGCTCGAAGAGCGGATCCAGGAAAAAGCGGAAAGCGAGCCTGCGAGCGAAGACGCCGGCGGAGTCGGCGGGCAGCTCGCTCAACTCCCGCTGGCGGACCTGCTCCAACTCTTCCACGTCAGCCAGAAGACCGGCATTGTCGATCTCCATCGCGGCAGTGACCCCGAGTCGGCCGAATCCGGGCAGGTCTTGTTGCGGGCGGGCGAGATCGTCCACGCTGCGGTCGGGTCCGTTGCGGGCGAAAAAGCGCTGTATCGCTTGTTGGCCTGGGATCGCGGCGAATTCAAATTTGCGCCCAGCGCCGTCACCGAGGAGCGCTCGCTCGACAAACCGACGCGTTCGCTCTTGCAAGAGGGTTTGCGACAGAACCAAGAGTGGGCGCGCCACGCCGAGAGCCTGCCGTCGCTCGACTCGAACGTTCATCTGAAGATCCGTCGCTCGTCTCTGCCGGTCGTGATTCACCCGCTGACGCAGGAGGTCCTGCTGGTGCTCGAGGCCTATTCGCGCATCGGAGACGTGGTCGATCGCTGCTCGTTCCCCGACTATCAGGTGTTGCGCACACTGCGTACCTTGATCGAGCGCGGCTTGGTCGAGTTGCGCGTGGAATCGGACGAGACCGAGGAGCCTGTCGCCAAGCGGCTGTTTTCGCATGCCCCGGGTGCGCGCCTACGGGAGTGGATGGGTGTCGACGAGCTCGGCGAAGACGAGCCTCAGGATGCCCGACTGCTGGTGGTGGCAGCCGATCCAGCGGCCGCGCGCGAATTCAGCCGGCTGATCGCGAATCTCCCGGGTGCGGCGATCGCCGACAAATCCGGATCCGGTCCGGTCGATCACCTGGGTGTGTTGGGTCGGCTGGAAGTCGATGACGAAGTCGGGATCGAACTCGTGGAGGTGCCCGCCGATCCGCGCTATTCCGCGCTTTGGCCGCTCGCCGGACACGGTACTGTCGGCGTTCTGATGGTTCTCACTGGCTCGGTGGCGGGCGCACTGGAAGCCGTTCGCCCGGTCTTCGAAGCGCTGAGCGCGGTGCCGAGGGCGCGAATCTTTCACCTGCTGTTGCTTGAGAAAGACGCGGGTCTGGAGGCCGAAACATTGCGCGAGAACCTGTCTCTATTCGACGACAGCTCGCTGTTCTTGATTCCGATCGGGAAGGGCAGCACCGCAGAGGTGCTGCTGCGCGAAATGTTTCTCCGAATTCTTCCCTGAGATCGGCGGCTCGGGCATCCGCCGGCTAAACGCCAGCGATCTCGTCGGCTTGACCCACCTGCACGCAGCCACTACCATTCGCGCCCAAGCGGAGCCGCGAATCGTTACGAACGCCGCTTGTTCTCTCTGTCCACCCCGCAACCAGCGAGCGAAAAAGCATCGATATGAGCGATAGCCTCATCCGAGAAGGTCTGACGTTCGACGACGTCCTTCTCGCGCCTGGTGCCAGCGATGTCCTTCCCCAGGACGTCAATCTCGACTGCTCTCTGACCCGCGAAATCACGCTGAACGCTCCGCTCGTTTCGGCGGCAATGGACACCATCACCGGACACGAGACCGCGATCTGCATGGCCCAGAACGGCGGCATCGGCATGATCCACAAGAACATGTCGACCAGC
>JAFDAW010000030.1 GCA_019313605.1 Deltaproteobacteria bacterium | reverse complement strand
GCGCTTTCCGTGGGAGACTTCGGGGCCGCTGCCGCATGCGTCCATCAAGATGCCGACGATCCGTGGGATGCGCGGCGCTTCGAGCAGGCCCTCGAGCCCTACTTCGAGGAATACGAAAAACTCCTCTTCACGCCCGACGCGCGCAACTCGAGACGGACACTGATCAAGGCCACGCGAGCAAGACGCTGGGATGTATCACAGGTGCTCGTCGATCCGGAGGGTGACTGCCTATGGGCAATCGAAGGCGCGATCGATCTCTCCCAACAGCGCGACCCCGAAGATCCGATCGTGCAGATCCGCCGCATCGGAACTTGATCACCGACGTGCGAACCGGTCGACGAGCCTCGCACTAGCGGCGCGTCTCGCTCGCGATGCGCGCCTTCGACGCCGCCCACGAACAGATCGGACACGCGGTCAGATCGTGACCCCGCGCGGGGCAGTACTCGCGCCCGAAGTAGATGAACTGCAGGTGGACCCGCCCCCAGGTCTCGGAGGCGAAGAGCTTCTTCAAGTCCCGTTCCGTCTGCTCCACGTTCTTCGCCTGCGAGAGTCCCCAGCGTGCGGCAAGGCGATGGATGTGGGTGTCGACGGGAAACGCCGGCACGCCGAACGCCTGCACCATCACGACGCTCGCGGTCTTGTGGCCCACGCCGCGCAGCGCCTCGAGCTCTTCGAAGGTCTTCGGCACCTGTCCCGCGTAAGCGCTGACGAGAACCTGCGAGAGTTCCGCGATCGCCTTCGCTTTGGAGGGAGACAACCCGCAGGGCCGGATGATTTCGCGAATCTCATCCACCGATAGTTTCAGCATGGCTTCGGGCGTCGATGCGCGCGCAAAGAGCTTGGGCGTGACCTGATTGACCCGCACATCCGTGCACTGCGCGGAGAGCAGTACCGCGATCAGCAGCGTATAGGGATCTTCATGGCTGAGCGGCACGGTGAGTTCGGGATAGAGCTCATCGAGCTGCGCCTGGATTCGCTGGGCTTTGGCTTCGCGCTTCACGGTCGGCCCAGCGTAGCGCCCGCGCGCGTCAAGCAAATGCCTCCAGGGCTCGCCCGCGCGATCGGGCTGCGCGAGAATGGGGACCGTGGAACTGAGCGGAAACCATTACGACCGGATCTACGCGGTGGTGCGGCGCATCCCGCGCGGCCGCGTCGCCACCTACGGGCAGATCGCCGACCTCGCGGGCCTCGATGGCCGCGCGCGGCAGGTCGGTTACGCGATGCGCACGCTCACGACCGAAGGCGTTCCCTGGCATCGCGTCGTCAATTCGCGCGGTCAGATCAGCGAGCGCCCCGAACCCGGCAGCGATCTGATTCAACGCCAACTCCTCGAGCGCGAAGGCGTGAAATTCGACACGGCCGATCGCCTCAAACTCGAACACTACCGCTGGCGGCCGAAAATGGACGGTCGCCCGCGCTCGAGCCGCCGGCCGCGCGCTCAAGAATCTTTGTAACGCGCGAGTTCGGTGTCGTAGTCGTCGAAACCGACAAGTTCTCGCAGCTGCGCGAAATCGATCAGCCCCGTGGGCGACTCGCCGGCCTTGAGCGCAGCGAGCGCGTCCTGCATCGCGCGAGCAGCGGCGGACAACAAGGTGAGCGGATAGGCGGCGATCTGGTAACCGATCGCCTCGAGGCGCGCGGGAGCGAGCAGCGGTGTATCGCCGCCCTCCACGAGATTGGCCATCCGGGGCGCGGGAACTTCGGCGCAGATCCGCTCCATCTCGGCTTCGGAAACCGGCGCTTCGACGAACAGGATGTCAGCGCCGAGATCCGCGAAGGCCTTGGCGCGCCAGATCGCCTCGTCGAGCCCGAGCGCAGCGCGCGCATCCGTGCGCGCGAGGATCAGGATGTCCGAACCCTCGTTTCGCGCGTCGACCGCGGCGCGAATCCGCGCAAGCGCCTCGCTGCGATCGACGACCTCTTTGCCGCGCGTGTGGCCGCAGCGTTTCGGGGCGAGCTGGTCTTCGATCATCAGAGCCGCAAATCCCGCCTGCGCGAATCCCTCGACGGTGCGCTTGACGTTGAGCGCGTTACCGTAACCGGTGTCAGCGTCGCCGATCACGGGAATCGAGACGGCGGAACAGATGTTGCGGCCCTGGTCGAGTGCTTCCGCGTAGGAGATGAGTCCGGTGTCGGGGGCCGCGAGGCGCGTCGCCGCGACCGCGAATCCGCTCATGAAGGTCAGCGGAAAACCGGCTCGCTCGATCAAGCGCGCTGAAAACGCGTCGAAGCAGCACGGCATCGCGATGATACCGGGCTCTGCGAGCAACGCGCGCAACCGATCGGCGGCTGCGGCCCCCATTCAATCCCCGTGCTCCGCGACCGGAATCGACCGCTCCGAAAGCTGGGTACGCGGCAATTCTTCGTCCACCCGCACTCCATCTCTCTTGATCAAGCGCGCGGGCGTGCCGACCGCCGTGCAGCCGGGCGGAACGTCGTGCATGTGGATGAACGAGTTGGCGCCAACCCGCGCGTTTGCGCCGATGGTGATTGGCCCGAGCAATGTGGCGCCCGTTCCGATCAAGACGTTGTCGCCGACCGTTGGATGCCGCTTGCCGCGATGCTTGCCGGTTCCGCCGAGCGTCACGTTGTGAAAGATCACGCAGCCGTCGCCGATTTCCGCGGTCTCGCCGATCACCACGCCCGACCCGTGATCGATGAAGAAGGCCCGGCCGATGCGCGCGCCCGGATGGATTTCGACACCCGTCACGAATCGCGCGAATGTGGATAGCAGGCGCGGTACGAGCGGGATCCGCAGGCGCTCGCGCACGAAATACGCGATCCGGTAAGCCCAGACGGCGTGGAGCGGCAGGTGGCAGAGCAGCGTCTCGAAACGACTCGTCGCCGCAGGGTCGTTTTGAACGACCGCGTTCAGGTCTTCGGCGAACGCCTGGAACATGCTGCCCTCCCGTTGGCCGCGAAACGACCGGTGGTCAGGGAGTGTATCCGCGCCGCGTTCGCTGCGCCGGGGTGCGCGTGCTACGCGTTGCGCGAGCCATTAGCGGGCGGGCCCGTGCAAAAATCACTCGACAACCTGATCGCGCTGCTCGACCTCGAGGAACTCGAGGTGAATATCTTCCGGGGCCACTGCACGGAGGGCTGGCAGCGCGTCTTCGGCGGCCAGGTGCTCGGCCAGGCCCTCGTGGCCGCGGGCCGGACGGTCGACGAAGGCGTCGCCCACTCTTTCCACGCGTATTTCCTCAGGCCCGGCGACTCGACGATCCCCATCCTTTATGACGTCGACCGCACCCGCGATGGGCGGACCTTCACGACCCGGCGCGTCACCGCGATCCAGCACGGCCACGCGATCTTCCACCTCGAAGCCTCCTTCCAGCGCGCAGAGGCCGGGCCCGAGCATCAGGACCCAATGCCCGACGTGCCGGATCCCGATTCTCTCCCCAGCTGGGGGGAGCGGATGGAGCCACTGGCCTCCCAGCCGGAACTGGTCAAAAGGCTGGCCGCCCAGGCGCCCGATCGGCTGAAACACTGGCTCGCCACCGATCGCCCGATCGACATCCGCCACGTCACGGAATTCGACCCCATCGCGCCGGAAAAGCTCCCTGCGCGGCTCCAGGTGTGGCTGCGCGCGGACGGCCAGTTGCCGGATTCCACCCTTCTCCACCAGTGCGTCGTCGCGTTTGCGTCAGACATGACGCTGCTCGACGCGGCGGCGCTGCCCCACGGCATCGCGTGGGCGGATGGCAAGCACATGGTCGCGAGCCTCGATCACGCGATCTGGTTCCATCGGGCGTTTCGCGCGGACGAGTGGTTGCTCTACGATCAGCAGAGCCCCAGCGCGGGCGGTGCGCGGGGTTTCAGCACGGGACGGCTATTCGACCGAGACGGCCGATTGGTGGTCTCGGTGGTTCAGGAGGGCCTGATCCGGCCGATTGCGAAACGCCGCTGAGTGCAACGAACGGCACTCGCACCGCGGCAGCCACAAGCGAACTCACACGCCGGACGGGCGGGCCCAGCCAATTGACCCGAGAACCCGGCCGCTGACCAGCGGGCCCAGCCAGCTGACCCGGCGGTTCACAAGGAGGAAAACGTGGAACTCACAGCCATCGTGATCGGACTGGCCCTGGTCGAGTATGTGGTCTTTACCATGCTCTGCGGACGGGCCCGGGGGCGCTGCGGCGTCGTGGCGCCGGCGACGACCGGAGACCCGACTTTCGAGCGCTACTTCCGCGTCCAGCAGAACTCCGTCGAGCAGCTGATCCTTTTCGTCCCAGCGATGTTCCTTTTCGGCCATTACGTGAGTGCGCCGATCGGCGCGGGCATCGGACTGGTCTTCATCCTCGGCCGAGCGCTGTTCGCCCGCGGCTATTACGAGGATGCCCCGAAGCGGGCCGCCGGCTTTGGTCTCTCCCTACTCTCGAATCTCGTGTTGCTACTCGGGGGGCTGATCGGAGCAGTGGTCGCGTATTTCTGAATCAATTTTCGACCGTGTGCCGACAAATTCCGACGGGAACGGCGACGCGGATCTTCGAAAAGGCTAGAATTCGCCCCTCTCCGGCAGCTGGTTTGATGCCGCACAAATCAAGAAAATCGAGGAATCCCTTCCATGAGCAAGAACGAAAAACTCAACGCGTGGGTCCAGGAAATTGAAGAATTGTGCAAACCGGACGCCGTCCACTGGTGCGATGGCTCTGATGCCGAAAACGCCGACATGATTCAGCAGATGATCGACGGCGGCACGGCCCGCAAGCTCAACGAGAGCAAGCGTCCCAACAGCTATCTGATCTGGTCGGACCCCGCGGACGTCGCGCGCGTCGAAGACAGCACCTACATCTGCTCCGAGCGCGAGCAAGATGCCGGCCCGACCAACAACTGGTTCGATCCGGCCAAGATGAAGACGAAGCTGCGGGGTTTGTTCGACGGCGCGATGAAGGGCCGCACGATGTACATAATCCCCTTCAGTATGGGACCGATCGGCTCACCGATCGCACACATCGGTATTCAGATCACCGACTCCCCCTACGTGGTGGCCAATATGCGGATCATGACGCGCATGGGGCAGAAGGTTCTCGACACACTCGGCAACGGTGAGTTCGTGCCCTGTCTCCACTCGGTCGGAGCTCCGCTCGCCGAGGGTGCGAAGGACGTGCCCTGGCCCTGCAACGCCGAAACCAAGTACATCGTCCATTTTCCCGAGACGCGGGAGATCTGGTCCTACGGATCCGGTTACGGGGGCAACGCACTGCTCGGCAAGAAGTGCTTCGCGCTGCGCATCGCTTCTGTAATGGCGCGTGACGAGGGCTGGTTGGCCGAGCACATGCTCATCCTCAAGCTCACCTCACCCGAGGGAGCGGTCCGCTTCATCGCCGCTGCGTTCCCGAGCGCGTGTGGCAAGACCAATCTCGCGATGTTGAACCCGACGGTCGCCGGCTGGAAGGTCGAGACGATCGGCGATGACATCGCGTGGATGAAATTCGGCGATGACGGTCAGCTCTACGCGATCAATCCCGAGGCGGGCTTCTTCGGAGTCGCACCGGGCACGAGCATGAAGTCGAACCCGAACGCGATGCTGAGCTTCAAGGAGAACGCGATCTTCACCAACTGCGCGCTCACTCCCGACGGCGACATCTGGTGGGAGGAGATGACCGACGAGCCGCCCGCGAAACTGACGGACTGGCACGGCAACGACTGGACGCCGCAGAGCGGAACGCCGTCCGCGCACCCGAACGCGCGCTTCACGGCGGTCGCGAGCCAATGTCCCGTAATCGCCCCGGAGTGGGAAGACCCGAAGGGTGTACCGATCAGCGCAATCCTCTTCGGAGGACGCCGCGCGACCGTCGTGCCGCTCGTCAACGAAGCGCGCGATTGGCAACACGGCACCTTCCTGGGCTCCATCATCAGCAGCGAGAAGACCGCTGCTGCGACCGGGTCGGTCGGCGATCTGCGCCGGGATCCGATGGCCATGCTGCCCTTCTGTGGATACAACATGGGCGACTACTGGGGGCACTGGCTCGAAATCGGAAAGCGCGCGGGCGCGAAGCTCCCGAAGATCTACTACACCAACTGGTTCCGAAAGAGCCCGGGCGGCGATTTCCTCTGGCCGGGCTTCGGCGAGAACGGCCGCGTGCTCAAATGGGTATTCGAGCGCTGTGAGGGCACCGCAAAATCGATCGAGACGCCGATCGGGAATCTCCCGGCCGAGAACGCTCTCGACATGGACGGACTCGACGAGATTTCACGCGACGACGTCAAGGAGCTGCTGCGGGTGGATATCGACGGCTGGCTCGCGGAACTCCCGCTGATCGAGGAGTACTACAAGCAATTCGGCGATCACCTTCCCAAGGAGTTCCGCGATGAACTCCGCACGATGAAGGAACGACTCGAAGCGGCAAAGAGCTGACGGAAGGGCGATCGCAAAGCTCGTGACCCTTGCCGGACCGCTCTCGGGTGTGCTCGTCATCGATCTCACCCGAGTGCTCGCCGGGCCGTATTGCACGATGGTGCTCGCGGACCTCGGCGCTCGGGTGATCAAGGTCGAAGTGCCGGGGCGCGGCGACGACGCGAGGGCGATCGGGCCCTTCGTCGGCGACCGCTCCGCCTATTTCATGTCGCTCAACCGCGGCAAGGAAAGCATCGCACTCGACCTCAAGGACGCGGACGATCGGAGCGTCTTCGAAAGGCTGCTCGAGCGAGCCGATGTGTTGGTGGAGAACTTTCGGCCCGGCGCGATGGAGCGCCTGGGATACGGATGGAATGAACTCCACACGCGCTTCCCGCGCTTGATCGCCGCGAGCACGTCGGGTTTCGGACAGACCGGGCCCTATGCGGAGCGACCCTCTTACGATGTGGTCGCGCAGGCGATGGGCGGTGTCATGAGCATCACCGGCCAGCCCGACGGCAAGCCCACCCGAGTCGGAACCTCGATCGGTGACATCACGGGCGGTCTGTTTACCGCGATCGGCATCCAGGCGGCTCTCGTCGAACGCCATCGCAGCGGGGTCGGACAGCGCGTCGACGTGAGCCTGCTCGACGCGCAGGTCGCCATCCTGGAAAATGCGATCGCCCGCTACTCGGTGACAGGCGAGATCCCCAGGCCGATCGGATCACGCCACCCATCGATTGCGCCCTTCGATGCCTTTGCGACACAAGACGGTTTCGTGGTGATTGCCGCCGGCAATGACGCCCTCTTCGCGAAGCTCTGCGAAACCGTCGGAGCACCCGAGTGGGCAGAAGACGAACGGTTCCGGACCAACGAACTGCGCAACCAGAACGCCGACGCCCTCAAGGGCCTGATCGAGAGAGTTCTCGCAAATCGGACGACTTCCGAGTGGCTCGAAGTTCTTCAGCTGGCGGAACTGCCCTGCGGACCACTCAACGACATCGCGCAGCTGATCGCAGACCCCCAGGTGACCCATCGAAACATGATCGTGTCCGCTGAAGACGAGGCGGGCGCGCGTCTGCAGATGGCCGGCAATCCGATCAAGCTCTCGGCCCACGAAGATCCGGCAACGCGCCCCGCCGCACCCGCGCTCGACGAAGATCGGCAGCGGATCCTCGCCGAACTCGATGCACCCGCAACACCACCGAAACCGCCGGAGCACTGATCGAGTGCCGCTTCGGGCACAAATACTCAGCGCTCGTCGTCGAACCGCCAATGACCGCGGCGCGTCTTCTTTGTGAGCGATTTCTCCAGAGCCGAGAGAAAGCGGCTGCGCGGCCACTCGGTCGCACCGAAGCGCGCGAGGTGGTCGGTGTGAACCTGACAGTCGATCAGATCGAACTCCCAACGCGCGAGTTGCTCGACGAGCGCCACGAACGCCACCTTCGAGGCATCTGCACGGCTGGCAAACATCGACTCGCCGAAAAAGCAGCCCCCCAGCGACACGCCGTAGAGTCCACCGACGAGTTCGCCGTCCAGCCAGGCCTCCGCAGAGTGCGCGCAACCGAGTTCGAAGAGTCGCAGATAGGCATCGATCATCTCGTCGGTGATCCAGGTTCCGTCCTGCCCATCTCGCGGAGCGCGTGCACACGCTCGAATCACCGCTTCGAAATCACCATCGAGGCGGATTTCGAAACTTTGATCGCGCAGGGTCTTGCGCAGGCTCCGCGAAACGCGGAGATGACCGGGAAGCAGGATCATGCGCGGATCGGGGCTGTGCCAAAGAATGGGCAGGTCGTCTTCATACCAGGGAAAGATCCCCATCGAGTAGGCGAGCAGGAGGCGCTCCGTTCCGAGGTCACCGCCCACAGCGAGCAATCCGCTCGGTTCGGCGTCGTCCGGCGCCGGGAAGCTCAACTCATTTGTCAGTCGATAGATGGGCACGATGCTCCTCGACCAGCCGGTTGATGCGAGAGCCGGTGGCGGTCGATACGACTCGTCGCGATGTCTATACTCGACCCAACCAAATGGTCACACCCATTCTAAAACACCGATCGCCCGCAGAGTGGGCTGGCCAGCGGATTGCGCTCACCCGCCACGCCTGGCTCGCGCTCTCGGTGATTGCGCTCGCGTGCGGCGAGCCGGCGACTCCGGAACCACCCGATCGTGCGGCAGTCGCTCCAACCGAGAAGCCCGCAGAGCCACCGCGCACTCCGACGCCGTTGCTCGTCGGAAATCATCTCCGCAATCCCGGCTTAGAAGCGGGCGATGCGGGCTGGGGAGAGATCGAGGGCCGCAAGCAGGTCGATTTCAAGGTCGTGGACGAGCCGACTCACTCGGGGCGCGGAGCCGCCCATCTGGCCGCGTCCTGGCAGCCCGGTGACCGCGAGCGACCCGTCAGCATACGAAGCGCCATTCAGGAGATTTCTCCTCCGCTCTTTCCGGATCGGATCGCAGGCTGGTATCGGGTGGATCGATGGGAGGACACACCCGATCCGGGCGCCCTTCAGCTGCAGATCATCGTCGGCGTGATCGGCGACCCGCGCACCCTCGAAATCGTCCAATCGGATGACCCGGACGAACCAGAGCCCCACCCGGAACTCGACAACTATCAACTCCGCTACCAACTCGCGGGGCCGACCGAGGAGACCGAGGATGGCGGAAACATCCGCAATCGCGTCATCGGCAAGGGGCCGCCGGAATTGGGGAGCTGGGTGCGTTTCGATCTTCCCGTCAAATCCGACTTCGAGCAGCGCTGGGACCACATACCCGCAAATTTTCGGCAATTACGCGTGATGTTCGGCGTTCGCTGGGATGACAAGGAAGAAGGGGCCGCGCTACACGCGGACGTCTACTATGACGATCTGTTTTTCGGATTCGACGACCTGTGAGATTCGCGGTCTACCGGTGCTCTGCCGCGTCGCGTGCGGTGTCTCACTGACGAGTCCCAAGAGCCGGAGTTCGTTCGTCACCCAATCGGTCCAATCCGCCACTCACCCGGGAAGCCCAGAAATCGGGCGTTCGGCGGCGCGCAAAGGGGGTTCAGGTTGAATCAGTTCAGGGCCGCCGATCCGCGCACCCTCGCGCTTGGAGTGATTGCGCTGATTCTGTCCGCGATCGCCTACTGGACCCTGTTCGAAGCAGGTGGCGGTTACGATCTCGAGCAGGATGTCGAGGGGCTGTTCTTCCACAGCTCCGCGTCCGGCCCGTCGGTCGTTCTGGTCGTCACACTCTGGTTCATCTACCGCCGCTGGCATCGCCTGGTCGCGCTGCCGCGCCAGGCCTCGTGGGGCCTCGGGCTCGGACTCCTGCTGCCGTGCATTCTCATTTACGGATGGGCGATCTACACGGGTTCCCAGAATCTGCTCATCTTTGCTCTGATGCTCAATCTGACGGGTTGCGCGGCGCTGACTTGGGGTGCACGGGCGCTGCGCGTGCTCGCGCTGCCGACGGCCTTCCTGATTCTCGGGATGCGCATCCCGACGGCGTTGCTCAACGAGGTTCTCTGGAGTTTCCAGATCTGGACCGCGGATTACACGGGTTTCCTGCTGCATCTGGTCGGGCAGCCAGCCACCGTTGCGGGCGATCAGATCCTGCTGCCGGACCAGCACTTTGCAATCATCGAGACCTGCGCGGGCCTGCGCTCCTGCGAATCGCTCACGATGCTCGGATTCCTGATGGTGGATCTGTTTCAACGGCGGGGACTCCACGCGGGACTGCTGATCGGCCTGGCGCCCCTGGTCGCCTTCGGCGTAAACGGCTTCCGAGCGCTCACGCTGATCCTGAATCCCCATTCGGAAATCCACGAGATCCACACCCTACAGGGGGTTGGGATGCTGCTCGTCGGTCTCGTGATCCTTTACGGGATCGATGGGGGGTTGGAGCGGCTGCTGGCCCACCGCGGCCGACCCGCGGCTCGGCGCCCGGCTTCACGGATACCCCCGGGGGGAACATCTCGGTTCGCCGGGCCGCTCGTCGCCACCACATCGCTGGCCGCGCTCGTAGTGCTGTCAGCGACGCTGCCGCGCTGGGAGGCTCCCGTGCGAGGCTCACTCCCCTTTCCAGACTCCCAGATCCCCAAGGAATTCGATACCTGGACGTCCACTGCCCTCAAGACCGATCTGTCGTTTCTCGGGATCGTCCGCTTTCGGGCTCGGGTCGATCGCCGCTACGAGCGCAATGGCAAGATCGTAGAGCTCTTCGTCGGCGTGGGCAGCCGCGACCCCCACAATGGGAGCCCGTTCTCGCCTAAATCGGCGTTTCCGGGCAGCGGATGGTGGAGGGAGGAGGCGCGGCAGGTTTCGCTAGAGCCCGGCGCTCGCCCGGCTCGGGTGAGCGCATTGCGCTACGGGACCGGAGGTCGGCGCAAGCTGGTGCTGGATTGGACGGAGGGCTCCGAAGGGCTCGCCGACGAAACCTTCCGATATGTGACCGCACTCGATAACAGCGCCTGGAGCCGACCCCGAGAGGGTGTCGCGATCCGAATCAGCACCCCGTTGCGCAATTCGAGTGCCTCCGCGCAAGCGGCCGCCGAGGCGCTTCTGCTCGATTTCTACCGCTCGATCCAGCCAAAACTCGACCTCGTGGGTTTTCAGCCGGAAGGCGGTTCCTAAGGCGGAAAAGCTTTTCCTTATCTAGGAAAGAGTATTCTCATTCGCCCTACTTTGCTGGAATGAAAAATTCTTTATTATCAGCCAGTTAGGGACTAACTATCCAGTGGCATCGCATTTGCACAAAGGAGGATCGAGTGCGATAGGCGCAGGGGCCACGTTGGCCCTGCCAGAGATCGCCAGTATATGGGAGCGTCTTCTATCAGTAGATCCATCGTTCGAGTAGGCTTGGAAAAATCTTTGAGCGAGACAGTCATTTTTGACTGGACAACTTAGGGGCAATTCAGGCTTAATCTTCTCTGGCGAGATGTAATTGGTAGAAGACTTTTTGATTGTGACTTTTGATTGGTAACTGGTCAGCGCCATCGACAAGGAGTGAATAAATGAGACTAACGATATTTGCGGCGACGTTCGCATTTTTGCTGTGGGGAACCCCCGCGTTCGCTGGGTCTAATCCCGATCTTGACTTGGATGGAGTCGGCGACGTCATCGACAACTGCTCGGAGATGGCAAATCCAGTCCAGGACGACACTGACGGAGACGACTGCGGAAACCTCTGCGACGCGAATTACGACCAGGGCGGTACGGTCGGCTTTGGTGACTTCGGTTCGTTCACGGGCTCCGGCTTCGGCACCACCAACGAAGTGTATAACCACACCGAGCCCGTCGACGACGTCGTAGGCTTCGGTGACTTCGGTTTCTTTACGTCGAACTTCGGCACCGTCCCCGGTCCGTCTGGAACGACGGCGGGAACCGTTGCCTGCCCGTAGGGCAAAAGATTCGGGTTTGCAAGATAACCACTCTGAGCTCTATTAGAGCATTCTGAGTAATTGAAGACTGAGGAGACAGGACAATGCGGAAATTCTTTGCAGCAGCAGTGGCTAGCGCGGTGGCTCTCGTGGGGTTCGCGGGTATCGCCAGCGCAAGTGCCACGATCGACCTGATCTGGGCCGGAACCGGCACGGACACAACTGACACCGTGGCCGATTCTTCGAGCATCACGCTCCAGGTGATCCTGACTGCGGGCCCCGCCGGCTCACAGGGTGCAGGCGTCAGTGTTGACTACAGTGGAGCCCTTCCGGGCGTCACGGTGACTACATTCGCAGCCACGATTGGCGGCCCGCTGCCGCTGCTTCTGGGAACGCCGGCAGATACGGGATCCCGAGTTGAGAACGTCAACTCCGCCTCCTTCCCGCCCTACGTGGGTACGGGTCTGACGGCAGCCGGCATGAGCCATCAGCTCGGAACGGTCACGTTCCACAAGAGCGCTGATCTCGGCAATGGCACGTTCGAGCTTCGATCGGACGCCAATGGCCCGACCGACGACGTGCTGAACCTCGCCGGTGGCGTCATCACGAGCACCACCACGTTCAACAGTGCGTTCCTGATCAACGTCCCGGAGCCGGGAGCCATCGCGATGCTCGCGATGGGATTGGGCGGCATGCTGTTGGCAGGACGCGGTCGCAGGAGCTAACGCTTCTCTGACGATAGCGCTAGACCACATGTAAAACGCCCCGAGCTTCGGCTCGGGGCGTTTTGCTTTGAAGCTGCCGGTTGCTGTCTCACCGCCTCTCACCTGGTGAGCCGCACGGCTCGATTTTCCCATTCTTCTGATAGCCGGCGCGCTTGTCTGCGAAGACCAGCGCCCATCCTTAAGAGAACCCGCGTCCCTTCTCCTGGACAGTCGGCGTTCTTCCCTACTTCGAAGTTCTTCCCCGTCCGTCGTGTAATTCTCTTGTTTTACTGAATACCGCCTCCGCCCGTCCGATCTCGCCGATTCGCCCTAAAGGCACCCCAACATACAACCGAATAACGAAGGGTGCGCCAAAACATTGGGCGTGAATCGAAGAGGAGAGCCCCCATGAAACTGACTCTACTGACAGCCACTCTGGCTTTATTGCTCTGGGGGATGCCTGCGATGGCTGGCCCTCCAGGGTTGGACACCGATCTTGATGGTGTTCACGATGGCTTGGACAATTGCTCCACGGTCGCCAACGCGGCACAGGACGACACCGACGGAGACGACTGCGGGAATCTCTGTGACGCGAATTACGACCAGTCGGGCACGGTCGGTTTCGGAGACTTCGGATCCTTTACGTTGGGCTTCGGCACCACCGACGAGCTGTACAACCACACGGAGCCCGTCGACGACACGGTTGGCTTCGGTGATTTTGGTTTCTTTACTTTAAGTTTCGGCGGCACTCCGGGTCCATCCGGAACGACGGCGGGAACGGCTGCCTGCCCGTAGGCGGGCGCAATTGGGGTTGATGGAAACACGTTTAACGATCCGGTTCGGTAATTTCTGAGATACTGGGAGATAGGGAAATGCGAAAATTCATCGTAGGTTTGGTTGGCGGGCTCGTCGCGCTGGTGGGCTTCGCAGGCTCGTCCAGCGCAAGTGCCACGATCGACTTGATCTGGGCAACCTCTGGGACCGCTACCACTAGCATCCTGGCGTCGGACACGGGCATCGTCTTGGAAGTGTGGATCACCTCGGGCGCCGGCGGCATACAGGGTGCCGGCATCAGCGTAGACTACTCCACCCTCTGTGTGGGGTGCATTACCTCATTCACAAACAATCCGAGCGCGGGGGCTGACCCGATGCCGCTAGTCCTTGGATCGACGAACGACACCGGATCCCGGCTCGAGAACATCAACGCAGCCTCTTTTGCGCCTTACGTGGGCACCGGTCTGACGGCGGTCGGCCAGAGCTACCTGCTCGGAACGATCACGTTCGGCAACGTAGGGGGCGCGGGCGGGTCGTTTACACTGACATCGGACGTCAATGGTCCAACCGACGACATCCTGGACATGGGCAGTCTCGTCATCTCGGGAACATCCACGTTCAACGTTGGAAGCATCAACGTGGCAGCAGTGCCCGAACCGGGAACGCTCTCCCTCCTCGGTATGGGACTCGGTGGGCTCTATGTAGTAGGTAGAAGGAGCAGCCGGAAGCGCTAGTTCCGCACCGCTAATTCCTATCTCCAGGATCGACTGAACGCCCCGTGCTGACAAGCGCGGGGCGTTTTTCTCATTGCGGTTCGCGAGCCGCGGGCTGGGTGAGTCCGCGCACCACCAGCGCGATGGCATCGTCGAAGAACGGCTCCAACGCTCTCCGCCGCAGACTCCGGTGCGCCGAGGAGTGCTCTGTTCGAATGATCGCATTGGCGAGTGTCCAGAGGATGCCCGCCACCTCCCAGGCGTCACAGGGGGCGAACACGCCCTGCTCGATGCCTCGTTCGATGATTCCGGCCAGGATTCCGAGACTCTCCTCCCAGAGCCGAACCACCTCCTCCACGACTTCGGGCGGCAGTTCGCCGATCACCGCTTGATTCTCGATCGCCCAGAAGATCTGGAAATAGTCCGGGTTTTCGACGTAATGCTGAAAGTAGAATCGACTCACCCGAACGAGCGCATCGACCGGCGTGGCCTGCGGGTCGAGGGAGTCCTGCAGTTTCTTTTCGAATCGCCGGGCTTTGCGCGAGAGAACCGCCAGGTAGATCTGCGCCTTGTTGTCGAAGTAGCGGTAGAGCGTTCCCTTGGCGACGCCTGCGAGTTCGGCGATCTCGTCGAGGTTCGCGTCCATGAACCCGTCCCGGAAGAAGATCTCCTTCGAGGCCTCCAGGATGCGGCGGCGAACCTCCGCCTTCTTTTCTTCTCGGCCCGGGCCGGGCGACCTTCATGTCTTCGGGCTCTACGATCGCTTCAAGAGACCCTACTTCTAGGGCGCGCTCCACACTGTGAATCGAATCGAACTCCGCCGCGAGCTCGGATTGTTTCTCGAGCAGGACTTCTGTCCACGCGCTCTCCAGCTGATCACGCCCGCTCGAACCGAACTGCCGTTGGAGCTTCACGATTCGCGGGTCCATCGCAGCGCGCGCTCGAACCTCCCTCGTGAAAACGACCGCGGCTGCAGGCGCTCCGCCGATCACCGACGCGAAAGAACCCGCAAGTGCCGCCGGGCGCAACTCCTCGTTCAAGCTGCCTGAGAAGACCACGTAGGCCCCGCCGTGATAGCGCGACACGACGAGGAAGATGATCGTCCCCTCGAAGTTCACCACGGCCCGCGCAATCTCCGCGCCGTACTCGAGTTGCAGTTTCCGCATCGACTCGGGCGACCCATCAAATCCAGACAGATTCGCGAGCAGCACCACCGGTCGGTTTCCGCTCGCCGAGTTGAGAGCACGCGCGAGCTTCTTCGACGAGAGGGGGAAGAGCGTGCCACCCGTCCACACCGAGGGACCGTCCGTGGGGTTGTAACCCTCCCGCGGGAGGCTGCGACTCTCGATGCCGATCAGGCTGACCGGGAAGCCACCCAGATGCGCATCCCAGACGATCGCAGTCTCAGCGCCCTGCCAGATCCGCCAACGCTCCAGATGGCCGCCATCCTGATCGATGACGCCGCTCATCAGCGCGCGCATCGCGAAGGGCCGCTTGCGGTCGAGATTGGTATCGCGATCGAAGATCTCGCCCAACGTGCGGAAGTCGTGGCCGTCTGTGGGTTCACAGGGAAACTCCGTGATCGGGCGCGTGTCGGGATCACTCGTCTCGAAGATTCGCGGCGCACTTTCTCCCGGTGGAATGAACGTGAACCGGTAGTGGTCGTAGAGGATCCGGTAGGCATCGGCGAGATTGCGCGCGTAGAACTGGGCCTCACCGTTGGGCCCCATGATCCGTTCGTAGCCACCGATGGCGGTATCGTCTTCCGCCGACACCGCTCCGGCGGCATCCAACGCAGCCCGCCCCGTGAGAAGCATCGAAGCCGAGGTGGTCATGATCAAGACACCGCGGGTGTGTTGAAGCATCGTGGCCAGCGCATTGAAATAGCTCTGCGCGCCTACGTTCACACCCTGAACGATGATGTGAATGACACCGCCCGACTGCGTGAAGGTGATGATCCGTCGCACGACTCTCGCCGTCGCGTCGAGATTCTCCGTACCGCTGTCCATGGCGATCCGAGCACCACTCGAAACGGGCAACCATTCGAGTGGTAGTTTCAATTCCTCCGCCAGGTCGATCGCCGCGCCAATCCGGTCACACTCCGGCGCGGCCAAGGCTCCCATCCCGATCGTGGGATCTGACAACACCAGTACGCGTTTCATGCCCTCGGGAACTTTTTCCGTGGGTGTATCGATCACGCCAAAAACCACAGAACTCTTGTTCATCCCATAGGGACGGCCCGCAACGCTTAGCGCCGTGGGCGTCGCCGAATTCTCCTCGAGATCGAACTCCTCGAATTTTCCGGGAGGCAGATCCGGTTCACCTTCTTGGCTCGCAACACCGTTACCAGACGTTCCACCCGTCAACAGGCGAATGATCTCATAGGGATAGATGAGTCGACGGCGGCGGGCCTCCACCACCTTGCGCTCGTAGTCCCGGGCGGGCTCCAACGGAGCGGATTGCGGTTGCCGCCACGAGAGTTCCATGTTGCTCCCGGTCGGATCCGCAATCACGACTTCGAGTGGAGTCGCGGATTTTTCCGGTTCGTCGCGGTCGAGCACGTTCAACCGCGCGATCACCTTTTCGAGGCCGAGGTTTCGCGTGGCTGGCGCGAGGCGCCGTGCCAGGCGCGCGGCAACCTGATCGTCTAGGAAAATCGCAGGCGAAGTAAATACCGCGATGCGATTCCAATGCAGTCTCCGACTCGGATCTCGTAGCCCGAGGTGATTGCGCAAGGTTCGGGTCGCGTCGAAGAAAACGCGCTCGAACGATGCCAGATGCAACGTCGCCTCGTGGCCGTGTTCGGGAGAGCGACCTCGGAAATCAGCGAGAACGAATATTCGCTCGTCGCCCGGAATCTCTCGCGACCGCAGATGGAAACAATAGATATCGTCCGGAGAATCCAGCCGCTCGCAAGCGAAAGCCGTCAGCCGGTGGAGATCGATTCGGCTCGCCGTTTCGGGGTGAATTCCGTAGAGCCCCTTTATCTCCTCCCAGCCCTGCGCGGTCTGCGCAAGACTGAAATGCTCGGATCGCTCGGAATCCGCGAGTCGGGTCAGGGTGAGGCGGTCTGCCCTCAAGTGCTCGGAGAGGGCCGGTGCAAGCGTATCGCGGAGAGCTTCGAAGTCTTCGTCATTGTCGACCGGAACCAGCAGTTCGATCGCGTGGATTCGCTTGTCCGTAGACACATCATCTGACGCTCGAGAGAGCTGTTCCAGCGCCTGCAAGATCTGATCGGGCGCCGCGACGCTGCCGAGCAGTGTCCGGCCATCCTGCAGATCGAGCCGCTCGATGTGAGTCAACCCGATGATCGTGGAAGTGTGGATCGGCGGATTGTTGGGCGCGTAGAAGCGAGAGATATGGGCGGCGACAGCGATGGAACGACGGAGCGGATTCGAATCCGATAGCCACCGGCCGACGCGGTGGAAAACGTTGTAGGGTGAGTTTGCCAGATGCACCAGCACCGCTCTCGGGGGTTGGCTGGGCACGGACTCTGCCCCGGCAAGCCAGCTTTCCACTTCCTGGGTGGTCTGCTCGGCTTGCCGCTCCAGCTCGGGGCCCTCGAAGATCGTATAGCTGGCTTCGATCGCGCGATCCGCCAATGCGTCGGGCAGCTGTCCGCGCATACCCGAGATACTTCCAAGCGAATTCTTCAGCCGCTCATCATCTCCGAGATGGACTCCCGATTTTGCGAGAGCGTGGACCCGCTTCAAGATCTCGAGCACCAGCCGGCGCCGCAGATCGGGGGAGAGTTGACTGGCCACCAACCGCAAGACGGCTCGCTCGAAACTATCGGACGTCTTGAGGTTTTCGATCCCATAGTGAGCCAGTGCGCGGCGCAGGATCACCAAGAAGACTTCGGGCATCCCGGAACCCTCGGTGGCCATTCTGCGCATGTAGGCGCGCAAGCGCGCGTGATTCGAAGGCCCGACCTCTCCTGACACGGATGCGTGTGGAGCGCGAACGAACAACTGCTCCATATCCGCAAAAATTGCCAACTCGTGTCGGATCTCGGCCAGTTCACCGCAAATCTCAGCAGGAAGATCTTTGGGAAGCGGGGCTTCGAGCAACGCGACGAGGCGCTCACCGCGTTGCGGATTGACGTCGTAACCCATCAGGATGCGTCGGATCTCATCACGCGACGCTTCGATTGCAGCGCGTCGAGCGATCGCGTCTGCGTGTTCGATTGCTCGCAGATCCGGAACTTCGCCCTCTTCACCTGCCTTTTCCGAGAAGAAGAGATCCAGGGGATCAGAATCAGGGGAAAGTGCGAGCCGTTCGGAATACGACAGATCGAGAGTCTCTCGTTCCTCGGCCTCGATGATCAGAAGCAACTCGCCAGAACTCACCTGCTGGCCCGTGCGAACGCAGACTTCCTTGACCACACCGCTTACCGGCGCTCGGAAGTCGATCTCACTCTTCATAGCTTCGAGCAGGCCCAGGGATTGGCCCGCTTCTACCCGATCACCCGGCATAACCTGCAAACCGATCACTACAGCAGGGGTACCGCAGCGAACCTGGCCGGCGAGTTCGCTGGTAAAACGATAAGGGTGTGCCTCGATTTCGATTCGCAGCCCGCGTTCCGAGACATCGTGCAAAACGCGCAGGTAGCGACCACCCAATTCCAGGATTGCCGAGTTGTCGCGCTCGTCGCTGAGTGTCGCGACCGCGACGCGACCGTCGAGGTGAACCCGATATCGCCAGGCGCCCACCCCGAAGACTTCGAGTCGATAACTTTCGGCACCGGCGGTGAGGTCGATCCGCTGGCCCGTCGAGGGCGGAATCGATGTCGGGGACAGTGTGGCCGGGTCCGCGTAGAATTTCTGCCGGGCCACGTCGCGAGAGCGCTGGTAGGAGAGAATCGCGGCGACAATCAACGCTTCAACCGCGTAATCGCCGGAACCCCCTCGAAGCTCGGGTGTGCGGTCCAACCACTCCGTGTCAAACTCGCCGCGGCGGTACTCGGGAGTCTCGAGAATGTCGATCAGATAGCCTTTGTTGGTCGCTCCTCCGGAGACGACCAGTTCGAAATCTGTGAGCGCACAGGAGAGCCGCGCACGGGCTTCCTCGCGGGTCTCCCCCGTGGCAATCAACTTCGCAATCAGGGAATCGAATTCCGCCGGAACCCTGCATCCGGCAGCCACACCGGAATCGACCCTCACCCGCGGCCCGAGTGCCGGATCGAACAAAGCGATTCGGCCGGGTGTTGGAAGAAAACCTGCCTGCGGGTCTTCCGCACATACGCGAGCTTCGATCGCAACCTGGGCGCTGGTTTCGCGGCGAAGGGGCAGCGATTCTCCCCTTCCGATGCGAATCTGGAGTTGCACGAGGTCGATCCCAGTCAACTCCTCGGTGATCCCGTGCTCCACCTGCAGACGCGGATTCACTTCGAGAAACGAGTATTCCTCGCCGACCGTTAGAAACTCCACTGTTCCCACACCGACGTAACCAACGTGTTCGATCAGGTGAACGGCTGCTCGCTCGAGTTCGGCGGATAGCTCCGGCGAAATTCCCGGGGGCGGAGCTTCTTCGATCAGCTTCTGGTGTCGTCTCTGAACCGAGCAGTCGCGGCATCCCAAAGACATCGCGGAGCCCTTCGCGTCGGCTGCAATTTGAACTTCGATATGGCGGCCACGCGGAAGCTTGCGTTCGATGAAGAGGCGATCGTCCCCAAATGCCGCCTTCGCCTCGGCAGACGCCGAACGGAACGCGTCCGCGAGTTCCGACTCAGACTCGACCATTCGGATTCCACGTCCGCCGCCTCCGGATGCAGCCTTCACCGCTACCGGATAGCCGAGTTTCGCCGCGCAGCGCGCTGCGGCCTCTTCGTCCGCGACGACACCACGGCTCCAAGGAACCACCGAAATGCCCGCGTCTTCGGCAATTCGCTTGGCGTCGATCTTGTCGCCGAGAGCTCGCATCACATCACCGGAGGGGCCCAGGAAACAGATCCCGCTGTCGGTGACTCGATCCGCAAAATCGGGATCTTCCGCCACGAATCCCCAGCCCGGCCACACCGCGTCGGCACCCGCGCGTACGAGCAACGCGATCAATCGATCGTGGTCGAGATAAGCCGCAACGGGGCCGTTGGGTGCTTCGAGCCGAATCGCGTGATCTGCGTGCCGGACGAAAGGCGCGTCGCGATCGACGTCGGTATAGATCGCGATCGATTCGAGGTCCGAATTCTCGAGCGCTCGCAGCGCTTTGACGGAACGGATGCAGCGCATCGCCGCTTCCCCGCGATTGAGGATGGCGAGCCGGTGAATGGTTTTTTCAGCACTCAACGGAGAACACCCTGCTCGACGTGGGACCGATACGCGATGCTCGCGTACGAAGCATCGTGCGAGAGTGACACGCATGTGGCTTTGCCGGCTGCGGCACACTGCGAAACCCGATCGGCCTTCTCGATCCGCGGGTCGCGGCACGCAAACCCCGCGTACGCACCGTGATGCGAGAGGGAGAGCGCCACCGGCATGGCTTCTCCAGCCAGGATCAGCTGCGGAATCCGGCTGACCTTCTCGATCCGCAGATCAGAAATCGCAACACCCAACTCCGTGGCAATCGACGAGAGCGCGAATTGGCGGACTCCCTCGCTCGGATCGCGAAGCTCAGCCGACCTAAGCCGACATGCACCCGAAAGAGTTCCGGTGAAAAATTCATCCCCACTCACCACAGCGTGCACGCAGTCCCCGTCGATCTGAACCCGAACCGGCCAGCGACGAATCCCGTACCGGACCGATCCGCGCAGCGAGCGATCGAGATCGACGACAAAACGTGCAGGCGAAAAAGCGACCTCTGCAGATTCCCTGCGGGCTGCCTTGTAGGTGGCCTCTTTGGCCGACCACAGTATCCAGCGCTTCTGTACATCCGAATGATCCATTGAAAGCGATTGACCTTCTTCCGGCGTGAAGACCCGTCGATCGAAACTCGAGTGGCACGCGTCGCGCCACGATTCGGGATCAGAGAGGTCGACGACGTCATTCCCGATCATCGAAATACTCCTGCTCCATCTCGGCGAGGCGTTGTGCGATCTGGCGCGCGATATCCCGCGAGGCACGGAGACCTCGATAGTCCGTTTTGAGCTCGGCGACCGAAACAGATCCGCGAAAGCGCTCGCCCCGAGCCGGCATGTCCGAGTAGTCGTCCTGGTGATCACCTCTCAGGTACACACAAACCACTCTACAGTCGGGGATGCTTCGATAGATCCTGCCGACTCCCGAGGCGGCTGTATCCGGGTCCACCCGTCCGGTACGACTCCGCCCGGCCTCGGGAAAGATCAATGCCACTTCGCAGTTGAAAACTGCATGTGTCAACTGAGCCAACACTTCATTGACTTCTGCTCGATTGCCGCCACGTTCGACGGGAAGACACTTCAGTGCGTAAATCAGAAACCGCATATAGGGTGTGGCTGCGAAAATAGACCGCTCTGGAATATTCCAGGGCAGCGTCCTGAAGTGTCGGAAATACCACCATGGTGACCCCAACGCCCACGCGATCACGACAGAGTCGATCATCGTGAGATGGTTTGCACAGATCATCACCGGCCCATCTCGCTCGAGGCAGATCCTGCGATACTCGCGCCGAAAATCCCGCAGGCATTCGATTCGGTAACCGAACACCCAGCGCAGCGCGATCCCAATCAACGGAACCGCCAGAGGCGACAGCAGGCGGGAAAATTCTCGCTGCAGCACCAATCGTCTGCGCGCGCCCGCCGACAGCGGAGCTATGGACCGAAATGCCACTACCCGATTTTCGCCTCAATCAACTCGACCGCATTCCCGACAGTCTCGACCTTGTCGACATCGTCATCATCGATTTCGATATCGAAGGCATCCTCGAACTCGAGGACGACATCAACCAGTCGAGCCGAATTCACTTTGAGGTCGTCGAGAATATGGGTGGCCAGCGAGATACCTTCGAGTGCCTTCTGGTTCTTTACATAAGGGGTGAGAATTTTGACCACTTTTTCAAAAATTTCGGTTTGATCCACTGATGAGCTCCTTTCTGCTCTCTCTGCAACGCTTTCAGGCGCTGAATGCTCTCGGGACACCTACCTGATCAAGTGCAGGAGATCTCCCGAAGCGGGGTTATTCATTCCACTTGCGAAATACCAGACATGCGTTGACGTCCCCGAAACCGAAGCCCGCCTTCACGACGACCTGAAGGTCCGGGGTCTCCAATGCGGCGTGCGGGATCGACGCCGCGTAGGGCTCGATCTCCGGGTGCACGTCCTCGCAATTGATCGAGGGATGCACGAATCCACCTTTGAGCATGAGCACACAGGCGACCGACTCGATTCCACCCGCAGCGCCGAGAGCGTGGCCGATCATCGATTTCGTCGATGTGATCGGAGGCAGATCGCTCGGACTGCAGCCGAGGGCTTTTGCCCAGGAGCGGACCTCTTTGGGATCTGCGCCCGTGGCGGTCAGATGCCCATTGATTGCATCCACTTCTTCGGGGGCGATCTGCGCATCTGCGAGCGCTGCTTGGATGCAGCGACTCACACCCTCGGGATTCGGCGCCGTCATACTGCCGCCTCCCCGGTGACCGCCACAGTTGATCGCGGATCCGGCCACTTCAGCGTGGATTCGCGCTCCGCGCTCCTGCGCGCTCTCGAGACTTTCCAGCATCAGCACGCCCGCGCCGGCACTCGGGACGAACCCAGCAGCCGTTGCGCTCATCGGTCTCGACGCGGACTCCGGCGCATCATTGAAGCGGCGGCAGAGCACCCGCATCGCGTCGAATCCCGCCCAGATGTAATGGCTCGCGCCCTCGACGCCTCCACACAACATCCGCTTGGCGAGCCCGCGGCGGATTCGCTCGACACCCATCGAGATCGCTTCACTTCCGGTACTGCACGCGCTGGAGTTCGTGGTGACCTGATTTCCCAATGCCAGGATGCCAGACAGGCGAGCCGAGACTCCACTCGACATGACCTGCTCGACGACGATACTTCCCAGCCGACGAACCTTCTTGGCATTGGTCATCGGCACGACCGCGTTGGCAATCGTATCCATGCCACCGATCCCAGTACCCAGCACTGCGCCGGTATCCCAATCCACACGGTCGTCATCGGGGTCGGGGCGCTCGAGCCCGGCATCCGTCCACGCGTCGACACCGGCGATCGCCCCACAGCGGTGCCCGGAGTTCATTGCAAGCAGGAGGTCGTCGGAGAAATACGATTCTGCGATCTCATCGATGCCCTGGGGAACGCCGGCCACGTGCGATCCGAAGCCACACTCGACCATCTTCTCGTTCACCCGAATTCCAGAGAGTCCCTTTCGGAGCGCAAGTTCAAAATCGCGAACGCCATTGCCGTTGGGCGCCAACACTCCGATCCCGGTTACCACCACTCGATTACTCATTTGAATATTCCCATTCCTGAAACGGTTCCCGAACAGACGATCGTTCCATCGTCAAGCTTCATTTCTGCCTTCGAACGCAATTTCCGTCGGCGAAAGAAGACCTTCTCCGCTGTGATGGTCACGCGGTCGCCCGGGTTCACGATTCCGGAAAATTCGACATCCGTATCGGTAAATAAAGTCATCAGCTTCGTGGGGTCGTCTGTACTCTCCTGAGCGTACAGGTAGATGCCGAGTGCGACGATGCCTACCTGTGCGAGCGATTCGATCAGGATCACTCCCGGTGTAACGGGGTTTCCAGGGAAGTGTCCACGATAGAAGTCCGCTTCGGGGCGAAACCGGTAGACGCCCACGATGTGATCGTCGTCCAATTCCGTGATGTCATCGATGAAGCGAAACGGATCCTGTTGCGGGATCAGATCGAGAACCTGCTTGGGTGTCAGATGAATTCCGCTCATCGCTCCATCTTCCCACCGCGCGAGCGCTCGGATGCCATCGGATAATCGGAGTATGCGATGCCTTGGAAGCTTCCGACCTTGGCGCGTTTGATCTCATAGATCGGCTCGTCGTCGACAAATAACGTCGCATCTCCGATCACGAGCGTCGCGCCGGCGTGGGCGATCTTCGTGAAGCGGCGGACATCGATCTCGTATCGCACGCAGCGGTCATGCGGTCGAATCTGGCCCAAAAATTCGACTTCACCGCAACCCAGAGCTCGACCAGATCCGAGACCCCCATTCCACGCACAATAGAAACCCAACAATTGCCAAACACCGTCGACCCCCAAACAGCCGGGCTGGACGGGGTCATTGCGAAAATGGCATTGAAAGAACCAGTCATCGATCGCCACGTCGCGTTCCGCAACGATACGACCTCGGGCGCCCTCGGCCCGGATCTCGAGGATCCGATCGATCATCAACATGGGCGGAGCCGGAAGCTGCAGGGCGAACTCGGGAGGCGCGTCGCTGAAGAGATTCCCGTATGCGACGCCGAGCAACTCCTCCTTCGAGAAACTCTTTTGATCCTGAAATTCCTCGTACGTCACGAATTGTCTCCGAATCGAATCAGGTAGCCGGACCAGGTGAGCCCAGAGCCCACCCCGACCACGGCCACGTCATCACCGTCGCGCCACTTCTCCCACTCCATCGAGACCACTGACGCGGAACTGGCACTGGCGGTATTCCCGAACCACTCGACATTGCTGAAGTGACGCTCAGCGGGAATCTCGCAGTGTTTACAGACAGACTCGAGCATTCGGTGATTTGCCTGATGGCCAACGAATTTGAAACTTCGGTCGGGATCCTCGTATTGCTCCTTCAGGGCGTTGAGCAGGCGTGTCATCCGCTTGATTCCGAAGGTCTGGACCGTGCGGCCCTCCTGGTGGAAGAAGCCAAACCGCGGGACGATGACTTTGTCATTACCCGCCGGGCTCGACTCCATCGTGTTTCCCTCGATACGAGCCCGGCTTGGATGCCGTGTCGAGATCACGGCAGCCGCGGCACCATCGCCCCACAACACGGCGGAAGAGCGATCCGTATAGTCGACGGCTTTCGTGAGACAGTCCGTAACGACGAGAAGGATGTAGTCGGGAAGCAGATCGGGTTGCATCATCGAGAGCAGGTAAAGCTGCACATAAAAACTGGTACACGCAGAATTCACGTCGAAGGCGGGCACCTCGAGTCCCAGCGCTTGACCGATGTTGCACGACTCGGCGGGTGACGTCGTGTCCATCAACGAGGTGCCGCCGATCAGCATGCCGATGTCGCTCTTCTGGATTCCGGCGCGTGAAATTGCGAGCTCCGCAGCTCTTTGACCGAGATCTGCGTTGCTATAGAGAGCCACCTCCATCGCGTCCCTCGGTTCGGCATTCTTGGTCTCGCGGATGTAGTCGAGCGGCAACACGGTACGCCGCGAACGGATTCCAACGCGGTCGATGATCCACTGGTCATTCGTTCCGATATCCAGCTCTTCGAGAAATTGATTCGTGATTTCGTTTTCTGGATGAGAATGTCCGATGCCGTGCAGGTATACTGTCACCGCAGAACTCCAGAAATGTGTTCGCCGCCATCCACTCGAATGACTTCACCGTTGACCCAGGCGGCTTCCGCTGTAGAGAGCAGATAGATTACATTGGCAACATCAATAGGTGTCGTCAGCCGCTCGAAGGGATTGCGCCGCCGGGCCTGAGCCTTGAGCTGGGCACTGCCGGGAATTACCTGAAACGCAGCGGTGTCGGTCACGCCAGCTTGGATCACATTGGTTCGAATCCCATAGGGAGCGAGTTCCACCGCCATCGAACGAGCGATCGACTCGAGCGCTACCTTGGCGGCCGCGACGGCCGCATAACCCTTCCAAGCCACTTCGTTGCCTTCGCTGGTGAGACCGAAGATGCGCGCATCCTCTGCAAACAAACCGCGCTCCAACACGGTTTGCGCCCATCCGAGCAGGCTCGTGCCCATACTGTAGATCGTTCGCCCCAGGTCTTCGTCGTCGATATAGGCCCGATCGGGATAATCGGGGGGCGTGACCAGTGTGTGGAGGCCGTCGGCACCCGCCTCGAAGAGCTCGTCCGCCGCTGCCTTCAGGCGTTCTTCGCTAACGCCGAGTCGTTGCGCGAGGTCGCCGGGGGTCGACGACGGGGCCCGCTTGTCGGGTGCGATCAGTTTGAGATTCCCGAACGCGATCGAGTGGAGCATGACCCGCAGCTTCCCGTCGGCACCCATGGCGCCTTCCAACTCGGTCAGGATCTGATCTCGATTGCCGGGATCGAGCGCATCGGTGTTGAAGGTGATCAAGCGAGCACCGGTGCCGCGAATCTTCTCGAACTCGGGCGCGATTCGCCCCATCGCGCCGCGCCGGTCGCGATGAACGACACACAAACTCATCCCCTGCTCGGCGAGCTTCTGCGCGGTCGCCAGCCCGAAGCCACTCGAGCCGCCAAGCACGATCGCCCACTGGTCGCGGTTGAAATCCTGATCCACGCGTCCCCTCAGCTCAATTCAAAGTTTCCCCGAGGGGATAAAATCGCTTGTATCGGGTGCCGCGAGGACCTCTCGATCCACCTCGCCGCGAAGCCTGTAACGCTTTCTAAAGAGCCCTATCACGGTCCAACCGGCCCACCGCGACACGAGATCATCTCCGAAGTCCGCCCGATGATGACTGCGGGTCACTTTTTGTCAAGGCAGCGATCTGGGAATTCGAGAAATCCACCAAGCCCATCAAGAGCGACTCCCCCAGGGGAAGTAGCCCGAACCCATGTTATCCTCGGCCGCATGTCCGATCCGATCGTCGACCTCCTCTCCTTCATCGACCGCTCGCCCACCCCCTATCACGCGGTCGCGGAGTCCGCGCGTCGCCTCGAGGCTGCGGGCTACGAGGCCGTCAGCGAAGAGGAGGTCTGGGATCTGGGGCCCGGGGATCAGCGCTACCTGGTTCGCCACGAGGGAAGCCTCATCGCCTTCCAGATCGGTGCGGTCTCCCCCGCCAACGGAGGTTTCCGGATCGTCGGGGCACATACGGACTCGCCCAATCTGCGCATCAAGCCAAGGCCCGACATCGACGCGGACGGCTATCGCCAACTCGGTGTCGAGCCCTACGGGGGCGCACTGCTCCACACCTGGCTAGACCGCGACCTCTCGCTCGCCGGGCGGGTGACACTGCGCGGAGCGCCCGAGCCGCGCACGCTGCTGATCGATTTCGCGCGGCCCATCCTCCGCATCCCCAACCTCGCGATCCACCTGCAGCGCGAACTGAACAAGAAGGGACTCAAACTCAACGCCCAGCAACACATGGCGCCCATCTTCGGCCTGGAGGAACTGCCCCCTCTGCGGGAACTGCTCGCGTCGGAGCTGCACGTACAAAATCAAATCGAAGTCGACGCGAGCGACGTGTTGGCTTTCGACCTGATGACCTACGACGTGCAACCGTCGGTCGTCTCGGGGCTGCGGGGTGAATTCATCCACGCCGCACGGCTCGACAACCTGGCTTCGTGTCATGCCGGGTTGACCGCGTTGATCGGCGCCGGTTCGGCCGCGCTGCCGCAATACACGCGTGTCGTTGCGCTCTACGACCACGAAGAAGTCGGCAGCCGAAGCGCCCAGGGAGCTGCGAGCCCCCTGCTCGCGGGCGCCCTCGAGCGGTCCATCTGCGCTTTCGAAGGCGGCGAACCGCAGGG